>CAIOHY010000394.1 GCA_903858205.1 uncultured Cellvibrio sp. | reverse complement strand
TATTCGATGGGCACTATGTAACCCGCAATGTGGAAGCAATGTCTACGGTAATTGCGAACGCTAGCTTTTGGTTGATACCGCACAAAAAATACGAACCGAAATCCCGCTGCCTATTCTGAACAATCGTGGTTGCTTGAGGCGGTATCCACCTAATCATTACTTTCAATTTTGCGCTTATACAGGCGCGATTTTTTTCGCCACCAGATTAATAAACTGGTTATGGTGATCAACGTCAGGGCGATTCCGAGTAGGCAGATGAAGATTCGATAGGGTGTTCCCCATACTCTCCCCGTGTGAAGTGCGTAGAGCCAGGTGGAAACAGTGTTGCCGGTGTATTGGCCATTGGGCAGGGCGACTAATAATAATTGGTGGGTTGTTGCATCCAGATAGATGTCGGTGCGGGGGAAACGCGAGCTTAAATCTCTGTCGCTCAGTACGCGGAAACGAAAGGCGCCGTAATTGGGATAATAACGAATTTGCACGGGCTTGATGATGTTGAAATTATGTTGCGCTGCAGTTTGCAACATTAATTGGTTGGCATGTTCCAGCACCGAAGCCAAAGGGGTTGGCGGGATCTGTGGTGTGTCTGGGCGTGGTTCTAAGGCAGCCCAAGGTGGATGAAAGGGCATGAGTTTCTCTGTGATCTTGGTGTAAACGCTGTCCCACAAATTCATGTAAACGGACGACCACGCAAAAACAAGGCAAACGATCAACAACCACAAGCCCATTGCGCGGTGAATATCAAAATAGATTCGTGCCGTTGAGCTTCTGAATTTTATCAGCCAGGCTGATTTCCATTTTTTAAAAAAGGAGCTGTTGTGTGAATGCTTGCCGCGTTTTGGAAAGCTGATGAAAAGTCCAAGGAGCGATTGAAAAATCCAAATAATCGCGGTGATTCCCAAAATCCAAATGCCCCAGTTACCTAACATTAAGGTGTAGTGAAACTCGTAAATAAATGGCATGAGGTTATGCAGCCCTTCACTCAAATCCCCCAAGTACCTACTACCCAAGATTTCGCCAGTGTAAGGGTTCAATATCAATTGATTAACATTAGTTTCATCGGGATTATGTGCTACCACTCCCAAGACGACTCTGTGTTGATCCAATTCTGTATCAAGTGATACCTGAGTCACCTGAAGATGATTTTGACTTTCGGCGATGCGAATGAAGTGTTCGAAGCCCAGGGGAGTGTGATGCGCAACCGGCTCAACATAAAATTGCGGTGAGGTAATTTTTTCCAGCTCGGGATAAAAGGCAAGCAAACTTCCGGTGATGGCGACGAGGAACAAAAAAATTGCGATACCCAAACCGCAATATTTATGGAGCCAACGCAAGTGCAATAGTTCGATCATCGGATATTTTTCGTAGTCATAAGGGCGTTAATTGAATTCTTGACGATATGAAACCCCGTACAGCATCCATGTGTACGAGGCGAGCTGAAGAAAAATTGGTGGAGCCTAAAACTTGATTTGCAGTGTCGCCGAATAACTACGCGGAGCGCCCATCATTACCTGATTGGCATAAATAAACTCCGGGTCGGTTTGGCCTAGATAAAACACATCTGACCAGGCGACATAGGCTTCATTCAGGAGATTGTCCGCGCGCAAAGTGAAACGATAATTGCCGGAAACCCAAGCGGCATAAAGATCCAGAATTTCATAGGATTTAAAAGTAATTCGATTGGCGTTATCACCAAAACGATCATCAATAAATCGGTAACCCGCGCCCACTTCGATTGGAAATTCTTTTAATGTATAGCTGGACCAGAGTTTTGCACTGGTATCGGGAACATTGGGTGGTGTGTTGCCTGCATTATTTAGCACATTGGTTGAACGCTCAAAACTGGCATCCACATAAGCAGCATTCGCGCCCCATTTAAATTGATCTAGTGCTTGTGTGATCGCCACTTCAAAACCGGTTGAATCAATTCCCCCAATGCTGGTTGCACTGTCTTGCGAAATTCGCTCGGTAATGTCGTCACGCTTGATGTTGAAATAGGCAAGGGTAATTTCGGTGCTCTCGCCTATTTGCTTTTTGCTGCCGATTTCCCATTGCGTTGCTTCTGTTAGATCAAAATTCTGATTGGCATTCACTAAAAAGATATTGGCATCGACGGGATCTTTTCCGTTGGAGTATTGGGAGTAGATGCTCCAGTCGGGTGCCAATTTATATACGGCGCCCAAACGATAGCTCCACCAATCATAATCACGTTTAAATCCAGACGCTTCTGCTGTGCCTTGTGCATTAAAATTCTGGCGAGTTAACTCCATGGTTTCATAACGTAATGCAGTGACAAGGCTGAATGCTGATGTGATGTCCAATGCATCTTCAACAAAAAATGCCTGGGTTCTGATATCGGTTGGGCTGGTACCGCGTAATTCTAGTGGGCCATACAAACCCGGAACAGGATTATAAGGATCCACAGCATCACCGGCAGCGGGCGGAATATTGCGGCGGAATCCACGGCTGCGAACAAAATCGATATCCATAACTTCAAAACCGGCAAGGAAACGGTTTCGCATGTCGCCCCAGTTATTGTCTATTTTGAGGCTGGTGCGATTGCCCCATTGCTCCTGATCATGAAATACAAAAAAGTAGCCATAGTAGCGTTGAATATCACCAATAGATTGGCAGACATCTACAACCTGAGTGCAATACACATAACCTTCAGCATTAATCCATTCGCGATCTGCATCAAATCGATACAGGCTGCTGTTCAAGGTGATGTTGTCATTTAAATTCCATTGATAATCTGCGCGAACAAACAGTTGATCGGCTTCCGCTTTTCCGTCCTCAACGTTGTAATTTTTATAACGCATGGCGGCGTCGATGGTTTCGCCAGTTTCGGTTTTGATGATGGAGTGCATGGGTTTACGCGCGGCGGATTCAGGAATCAATGGCGTTCCAAAATATTGGCCTGCATCATCTTTTAATGAATCCAGACTCAATTTTAATTCCATATTATTGGAGAACTGCCACGCGATGCTGCCGGTGATGTTGGTGGATTCCAAATTGGTTCTGTCAACAAAACCGCCGGAGGCATAATCGCTAATGTCCAATCGATAAGCGACTGACTCCGAGAATGAACCGCCTAATCCCACACCCCATTGTTGCGAATCAAAACTGCCTGCTGAGAGCAGTAAATCTGAATTAAAATCGCTGCCGATTTTTGCAGATTTCGCAATGGTGTTGACAGTGCTACCAATCGCGCCCTGACCATTCAATACTGATGATGGGCCGCGCAACACTTCGACGCGTTCAAGATTAAAGGTATTTTGTGGCCGCATCGTCATGCTGCTCGGGCCATTCCATAAACCGTCACGCAACACGCTCACTTGGCCGCGACTAAAACCCCGCATGGAAAACGTAGACGGTGCGGCGGGATGATCGCCGGAAATGACGCCGGGCAAACTCTCGACAGCTTGTGTTAATCGCTGGTAGCCGCGCGCATTCATCACCTCATTACTGATGACTTCAATGGTGGCAGGGGTTTCCAGAATGCTAAGACCTAAACGGCTACCGGTGGTTTGATCGGATTTCAAACCAAGGTTGCCAACGGTATCGCCGATAACGATCACTTCTTCCAACTCTGGCTCAGCTGCAAGACTGTAACCTGTAAATACAACACTAAGGCCAAGTAGCCAATAAACGGGTTTCACTGCAAACTCCTCTTGGGTTTTTAATTAAAGTCATTTTTTAACGAAATGCATGTTGTTAAGGGATCTCATACCGCTGGCCTAATCATTACACCCTACTTATTTCGAGAGGATCACACAGGCACAGCTCACCCTCTACGGCATTACAACAAGCAGGAGCGAAACGCTCCTTCAATAAGTGATTTATTGAGTTCACGGCCGATAAACACCATGCGGTTAAAGGGCTTTTCGTCGCCCCAGGCTTTGCCTTCTCTGGCTTCGAATAACATATGCACGCCTTGGAAAATAAAACGATTGGGTTCGTCTTTGATTGCCACTATGCCTTTCATGCGGAAGATATTGCTGCTGTTGGTTTTCAGGAAAAAATCCAACCAGGTTTCGAATTTGTGTAAATCCAGTAGGCCAGGGAATTCAAACGCAACCGAGCCGATACTTTCGTCATGCTCATGTCCGCCATTAAATTGCAGCTCAACCAGCGGTGTGATCTCTGTGCCCGTTTCAGTCATTAACTGCGCATTAAATTCGTCAGGACGATGCTGGGTAAAAAATGCGTAGTAACCAGAAGCGGGAATATCTACGACGAAGTGTTGCGCGTGCGTGGGGCTCAAATCCAATGCCCAATGAGCTTGCAGGGGGAGCGCAATTTGTTGTGCCTGCAATAGCTCAGGCGGGTATGCGAAGCGAGGAAACGTGGCCTCCGCTAAACGGTGTAAGGTTTCTTCATCAGCGCGCGTGCAAGGTTCAATCGTGAACGACATTTCTGGATCTGGCCCCGGCTCGGTATGCCATTGATGGCGACCCTTATCCAGTTTATAAATGCCCGCCCACTCGAACGGGTATTCGGGTTGGAGGAACTGCGGGTTTGCTTCCAGTGCGCGATCCAGATCAAAACCGCCAATATTCAGCAATGTTTCCAGCGGTGCGCTGCCCATTTGCACGGGCAAAACCTTGGCCATTTTGTTCATTTTTTGCAGCTCGCGGGTAATTTCCTTCTGTTCGTCTTGCGAGACCAAATCAATTTTATTCAGCAAAATCAGATCGGCAAAAGCAATCTGTGCCTGCACTTCGTCGCTCTCATGCCAGTGGTAGTGAACATGTTTGGCGTCAACCAAGGTAATGATGCCGTCCAATATAAATGCGTCTTTAATGTTTTGATCCAGAAAAAACGTTTGCGCAACAGGGCCGGGATCTGCCATCCCGGTAGTTTCTAAAATTACGCGATCAAATTTATCTTTACGTTCGATTAAATTACCGAGAATTCGGATCAAATCGCCACGCACCGTACAACAAATACAACCATTGTTCATTTCAAAGATTTCTTCATTAGCATTGATCACCAAATCCTGATCAACGCCAATTTCACCAAATTCATTTTCAATCACTGCAATTCGCTGCCCATGGTTTTCATGCAGGATGCGATTCAATAAGGTGGTTTTTCCACTGCCTAAAAATCCGGTCAGTACGGTTACGGGGATTCTAGTTGTCATGTTTTTTGACTCCGGTAGAGATAAGTCTGTCAGCGACAGCCTGGTTAAATAAATTGAATTGACGTGAGCGTTCGTAGGGCCTGCTGTAGGTTCATTTATTACCGCTGGCTGGTCGCTGGTTTATAAAGTTGCCGGTTGCGCGGACTCGCTACTTTCAATTGCTGATGGAATTAAAAATAAATCAAATGTACGTTCGATCAATTCCCGCGGTGTGTCATAAGTAATAAACACCAATTTGGTACGGCGGTCTTCATCTGGCCATTCAGGCCATCGTGCGGCGGGGTGAAAAATATGTTGTACGCCGTGTATCACTACGGGGCCGGTAAAACCTTCTACGTTAATAATCCCTTTTAAACGCAGTAAATTTTGTCCCATGAGTTTGGTGATTATTTCCAGCCAAAGATCCAGTCTGGCTTCGGTAAAGGGAGTATCAAATACGAAACACTGCGCTTGAATGTGGGCGTCGTGGCGGTTTATATCGTTCTGCATTGTGATAACGGGATTTAATTCGCGAAATGCCAAGCGGGTTTTGGTGGCGGGTTGAATGGTAAAAGAAGTGATGTTGAGCCACTTGTTGAGCGGCGTCGTTGAATCAATTGGTTCGATATGGTCTAACTGCAAAATGATATCGGCCGCTATTGTCCCACCATCGGCCACTCGAATATCCGCAGTGGGATTGAGTTCGGCGAGTTGTTGCAAAAACTCAGCAACTACTTTTTCATCATCGACTAAATCGGTTTTAGTTACTAACAGTAAATCGGCAACACCAACTTGTTTGCGTGATTCAATATGGCGTTCGAGGGTTGCTTGGCCATTCACTGCATCTACTGTTGTCACTACAGCTTGTAAGCGAAATTGCAGATAAACTGAATGATCCGTCATTAAGGTATGAATAACCGAGGTCGGGTCAGCGAGGCCGGTAGTTTCGATCATGACCCGATCAAACGAGCGCTTTCCTTCACGCGAATAGCGCCAGGGAATATCGCGCAGGGTTTTGGCAAAATCGCCGCGCGTGGTGCAGCACAGACAGCCGCTATCCAGTTCCACCACTATGTCTTCCGTGGAGTGGCTCACTAATAAATGATCAAGGCCGACTTCACCAAATTCATTAATTAGAATTAATGTGCGCTCCATGCCCGGTTGTTTAACCAGCGAATTTAATAGTGTGGTTTTACCGCTGCCTAAAAATCCGGTTAACAAATACACCGGAATGCGTTCTTTATCATTCATGGTCTGCTCCAATCGGCAATGGCTTCGGCAAAGTAACTAATAATTAAATCCGCACCCGCGCGTTTAAACGCGAGCAGGGTTTCGGTAATTACGGCGCGCTCATCCAATACACCAGCGGCGGCCGCGAGTTTGATCATGCTGTATTCCCCACTCACTTGATAAACCGCCAAAGGTTTTAGTGAAGCTTCACGAATGCGGTAGAGAATATCCAAATAGGCCATACCCGGTTTTACCATTAAAATATCCGCGCCTTCGGCTTCATCTTGCAGGGATTCCGCAATGGCTTCGCGCGCATTGGCGCAATCCATTTGGTAAGCATTGCGCGTGCCTTTAAAGCCGCTATCCACCGCGTCTCTAAACGGCCCGTAAAAGCTGGATGAAAATTTGGATGAGTAGGACATGATGGGAATGTGCGTAAAGCCTTCGGCATCCAGTGCGGTGCGAATGGCAGCGACCATGCCATCCACCATGCCGCTGGGCGCGATCATATCCACGCCGGCCTGCGCAGCCACTACCACTTGTTTTTGTAAATTCGCGAGGGTTTTATCGTTATCCACTTCGCGGTTGCCGGTGGTGCCGCAGTGACTGTTGAGTGTGTATTCGCAAAAACAATTGTCGCTAATCACGAGCATCTGCGGTGCTGCGGATTTTGCGATGCGAATCATGCGCGCCATTAAACCCAGCGGGTTCCAGGTGTCTGAACCCTCTTTGTCTTTGTGGTGAGAGATACCAAATAATAAAATCGCTTTAATCCCTTTTTGCCAAAGGCCGCGCACATAATCCGCCAGTTGCGTTTCCGGGTAGCGATAAATCCCCGGCATAGCATCAATCGCCACGCGCTTGGCAATGTTTTCTTCCACAAAGACCGGCATGATTAAATCATCGAGCGAAAACGAATTTTCACGCATGAGTTGTCGCAAGGTTGTGGTGCGGCGCAAACGGCGGAAGCGCACAATATTTTCGGGTGAACTCATGCGCAATTTTCCTGCGCGCCACCCCATTGGGTGATAGGTTCGGCAATAGGCATGCGCGTGACATTTTTTAAATAACCGGCGAGTTGTTCTACGGGAAATTTTCCTAAATCCTCACCGCTCTGGGTGCGTAGCGCTGCGGTGCCATGTGCCATCTCATCGCCGCCCACCACGATTAAATAGGGAATGCGTTGTAAGGAATGTTCACGAATTTTGTAGCCGATTTTTTCGTTGCGGCTATCCAGTTCGGTGCGAATGTCCAGCTGAGTTAAAAAGCGTTGAATGTTTTGTGCATAACTCGCGTGTTGTTCGGTGATGGATAAGACCACTGCTTGGATGGGCGCAAGCCATGCGGGTAATTTGCCGGTGTAGTGTTCCAATAAAATGCCGGTGAAACGTTCGAGCGATCCAAAGAGCGCGCGATGCAGCATGACCGGGCGCTGACGCGAGCCGTCTTCAGCAACGTAGGTGAGATCAAACCGCTCGGGCAAATTCATATCCACTTGCAGTGTGCCGCATTGCCAATCGCGGCCAATCGCATCGCGCAATACAAATTCCAATTTGGGGCCATAAAAAGCGCCTTCGCCCGGATTTAATTGATAAGCCAGGTTCATTGAATCGAGTGAGGTAACTAAAGCGCCTTCGAGCAAATCCCACACGTCATCGCTGCCCATGCGATTGGCCGGGCGCGTGGATAATTTGATGGCGATATCGGTGAAACCAAAATCCTTGTAGATATCCAACACCAACTCAACAATGGTTTTGCACTCCTGATTCATTTGGTCTGGCGTGCAAAAAATATGAGCATCGTCTTGCGTGAAATGGCGTACACGC
>CAIOHY010000393.1 GCA_903858205.1 uncultured Cellvibrio sp. | reverse complement strand
CTCACCTTCTTTAATGAAATAGCATTGATCGCCTATTTCACCCTGACGAATAATCACATCACCTGTGTATACAACCTGTGGCGTCAAGCGTGAAAAAATTTGCTCTACATTGAGTGGCGGAACCTTAAAAAATAAATTGGATTTCAACACAATCATCATCCAATCAACGTCTTCATCAAGATCTCGCTCGCGCGAAATAATGAGTTGCAGATAATCGGCAACTTGGCTCCAAGTCAACATTTTATCCAAACGCTCACTGTCAATTCGCAAAAGGCTGCAATCTGTTTCGGCAATAGCGCTATATTGACGCGGCTGTTGATGAGCAATAGGAAAGAGTGAGGAACGGCCTTTGATCCGAGCGTGGCAGACATTTTCGTGTACCAAGGCAACGTCGCCATGGAGAAGATAAACATGGTGCGCATCGTAACTGCCGGCAGTAAATAGTGTTTGTCCTGCGCAAACCGTCTCAACCACTGCATCATCCAGCAATGCCAACAAATGGCTTTCGCTCATTTCTTTTAACGGCACCAAGGTGCTCGTTAAATTCAGATCGAATTCGACTGACGGCACCCCGGTCGCTGGCGGAGATAAGGCGGTTTTCTGAGCTTGCATAACAACATCCTTCCACATGAATGCGACCACTTGAGACAATTTATTCGTTTGGCACTATTTACTGACTAGACACTATGTTACTCACCAGACACTATTTATTGACCAGACGATAGCAACCACAGGCACATCAAGCAATTACGAACTATTACGGGCACATAAAACCCCGTCGCCCTTGGAGCCCACCGGAATGAAGCGCAACAATACGCGAACCGCGCGGCCAATAACCTTGCTGCGCGAGGGAATAAATCCCCCAAAACAGTTTTAACGTGTAAATAGGATCAAGAGGTATACCGCTAGCTCGCTCAAACTCTTGCCAAAATTGCGAGAGATATTCAGGGTGTTTCTTTCCATAGCCTCCGGCATGAAAACCACTGATCAAACGCCAGTTATCGGCACCATGGGAATCGCACAATTGGCGATAGGTTCTGGATATTGAATTACCCAAGCCCCCTTCACCTTTCAACACCGAAAAACCTATCGCCGGTTTTTCGCGATCAATGCCTGCTGCCAATCCTGCAAGACTTGTTCCGGTTCCAGAAGCCATGCATACCGCAGTATAGTCACCTTTCAGCTGGTGCTCGAGGATGCGCCCCAGCGCTTGCATACCGCGCGCGCCAGCCACATTGGCGCCACCCTCAGGGATAAGATAAAAATCGCCATAACGGGACTGGAATTCAGCGATCAATTCCGGTTCGCTTTTACGCTGGTAATCCATGCGGCTGACAAAAACCAGTTGCATTCCCCAGGCTACAGCATCACGAAGAGTCGGGCTCAAATGTGAAGGACGTTCGCCGCGCACGACACCCAGGGTGTTAAATCCATAGCGATTCCCTGCCGCCGCAAGTGCATGAAGGTGATTAGAATAAGCACCACCAAAACTCGACAAGGTGTTAAAGCCTTGCTCTCGTGCTGCGCGCAGATTGAAAAACAATTTGTAAAACTTGTTGCCCGATAATTCCGCATCAACCAAGTCGTCCCTGCGTACCAACAACTCAATCCCGGCATCGGTCAATATTTTGTGCTCGACTTGTTGCAGCGGAACCTTACGAGCGATATCACACAAATCATCCGCGGAATCGATCAACACACCCTATCCAACCTTTAACGTCGCTCTGCCACCAAAGAATAAGCCACCGCTTGATGCTGTGCGCAGCGGTCACTTTCACCAAGGTGGAATTCTAATGGAGTTTCAACCTGTGCAACGCTTTTACCGCAAAATTTGCCGCGTGGATCAAGCGCATTACAACAAGGCGATTTTTGGTGTTCCAACCAAGCAATATAGGTTCCTTCGGTAACGCCGACTTTATCCGCCGCGTATGCCTGTGGGTCTTCGAGATACCGGCCAATATCATCCAAGGGGATAGCCAACTCGCCCAATCCCGGCAAGAAAACAACCAAATTTACACCGGCTTTCGTCAAACGCCCCAGTAGCTGATCGCCACTGTTTTTTAACAACTGTTGATTTTCGCGTTTGAGACTCACAATTTCGTCTTTCAATGCACTTTCATTCTGATGGCGATAAAACAGCTCGACTTCGCGCATATCCAACATTTCACGCAAATCAGCCGTGGCAGCGCGAATCTTGGCATCCAACTCCAACGCGAAATTTTCCTGTAATACTTGCACCTGTGTTGACTCATCTTGCTGAGCCATTTTTAGTTTGTGCGCAAAATACTCGCGCATTCCCTGGATCTTACTCGCCTGAACATCCAAGGTGTCTTTGAGAGTGCGATTTCGCTCGGCCAGCTCTTTATTTTGCTGCTCAAACTGCTGATGCTTTTGTTGATAGGCCAGCAACCGCTGTTGGTGCTCATGCTGAACCGCGTGAAACTTGGCCTGATGCTGATTCATTAGGGTAGCAATGCGCAGTCGCTGCTCTTTGATCAGAAGCGCCATTTTATCGCGCAACTCCTGCGCGTAATGATCGTGAAGCTTTTGCTCCAACGCCACCTGCTCGCGCTCTGCGTCCTCCGCTGTTCGTAACGTCTGTTTTGATGCAGGAACCTTTGGCTCCTTTATTGCGGCAGGCATAACAATCAGCCCAAGACGATTGGCTTTTACTGCTTTGCGCATCGCAACAAAACTATTGTTGCCCCGCTGCATCAGGGGATCCCACAAATTTTTTTGGTGCCATGCGATCGAACATTGGCTGTAGCACGCAAGGCGAATCGCACCAGCGCCCATATCCGGGCCGGAACCCGCCGCTTCGATTAACTGACGTAAAGGCACATTCCAGCGCCGATCCACCATACCTTTTGCATCAAACCCCAACAAAAAGAAGACAGCGCCGGTAACACTTAGAGACTGATCTATCTGAACGTAAGCGGCCTGTGCGGAGGCATTTGCGAAATCAGGCACCGGGATGAAACCATCGAGAATGGCCTCAAATTCGGAATAGAGCAACTCGCGGGAAATCTGCCCGTCTTGAAACAGAAAGACCGCTTCGAATAGCTCTGCGGGAGAATTGGGCATAGGCAGTCGTCTCAAAACCAAGCGGATAAATACAGGGAGGTCTTTTCCAGTATAAGAAACCCACAGCGGCGAAAACGTGAACAACTACCGCCGATACTGACTTTTAGCCAGTTTTGCGGCCTATTCGACGTAAATTAGCGTAAATGCAGTTGTCGCCAAAAACCACTGGTTATAGCGACGCGGGAGAAGATGATAAAGGGTTATGAAAGAGGAGATAACGCGGAGAGAGGTGGTTACCACGAGCCTTGCAGCAAAGTCCTGCAGTAGCCCGGGTTAGATATCTGAGTAATCCTCAGTCATTTCATCGTCAGAGTCGTCGTACTGAACATCCAACAGGTCTTCTATATAGTCTTGCATGGTTTATTACTCCTTTAAGGAAATTATTTTACGATGAGGCGCACCGCCTGATCAGAGACAGCCAAACAATTTGACTGTTCACGGACTTTACTCCTCGAAGCCCAAATTACCAATTGAAGATGACAATCTAATGTATACCTAGTTTTTATTAGCTAATAACCAAAAGGTAAGAAGAAATAGCATTCGAGCGGGAAACGGGCGGGACTAAAGGACGGGCGGTTGCGGCAGAATCGAGTAGGAGGAGGCCTCACGGCCTCCGTCCTCTCACACCACCGTACATGCGTTGGTCGCATACGGCGGTTCTGGTTGTAAAGTTAGTAACTCGTAATTCTCTCGCAAGCTATACAAGCCCTGCTCCTTAAACCACGCATTCGGCATCGCTTGATTAATCACTGGATTTCTCGATAACCGCCACCAACCCTTCGAGGAACTCGCCAGCTGCCACGCGAGATTCGCTTTCACACCCAAGCTGATAATCCAACTCGCGATGCTGTAGCTTCGCTTGCGTTGCTTGAGTCGATAACACCGCAGTCGCCGTCTGATCCATTCATCCAGACCACGCAGATGCGTTGTCATCTTCGCCAAACGAAAATACTGCAGCCATCCTCTCAAGAATTGATTTAGCTCCGAAATAACCTGTTCAAACGAGCGTCCCCGGTTTCGGTACGTCAACTCCCTCACTCGTCGTTTCAGGCGCAATTGTGTTTTCGGCGATAGTGTTAGGCTACCGTTGTTAAGAATGCGGTAGCCTAAGAATTGTCGCTCACCCACCAAAGTGCATGCACTTTTAAGATCGTTGACCTTGAGTTTGAGTTTGCTTTCGATAAAACCTTTGACGCTGGCCATTACCCGCTCTGCCGCTGCCTGACTGCTCACATAAATGTTGCAATCGTCGGCGTAGCGACAAAAACAGTGGCCACGCTTTTCAAGCTCTTTATCCAGTTCGTCCAATACAATGTTGGATAGCAAAGGCGACAAGGGCCCGCCCTGTGGTGTGCCCTTTTGTCGTTGCTCTACCAGCCCGTTTTGTAACAAGTCCGCCGTCAAGTAAGCGCGGATCAATTTCAGCACCTGTTTATCTTTTATCGCTTCCGATAAACGTGACATCAGCCGATCATGATTGACGCTGTCAAAATACTTTTCCAAGTCCACATCCACCACAAACACTTTGCCGCTTTTCACGTAGGCGCTCGCTTGTTTTAACGCATCATGCGCGCTGCGCTTCGGCCGAAATCCATAGCTGGAATTCGAGAAGTGCGGCTCGAATAACGGCGTTAAGACTTGCGCGATTGCTTGCTGTATCCAGCGGTCGAGTACCGTGGGTATGCCCAGTTGTCTTTCGCTGCCATCGGCCTTGGGAATTTTCACGCCGCGTATCGCTTGCGGGTGATAGTTTCCGTCGAGCAGGCGTTGACGAAACTCGCGGGCATTGTTGTGTGAACGCAGCCAGTGCTCAGTAGCTTCGATCGTCAAGCGATCTACGCCCGCTGCACCTTTGTTGCGTTTGACTTGTCTGAATGCGCTGTTTAAGTTTGATGGGGCGCAGATTGCGTCCATCAGTTCATTACTCATTATCAAGACTCGTGTTTTCTTCTCGCCTGTGTTGCTTGCTGCTCTTGATTGCATCGAGTTTCGGTGCCGCCGTCACCCAATACCAACGAGCGATGAAAAAAAAACTACTCGCTTCATTTTTTTTTCATCCTTTGCTGCCGCTCTACAACCCAGAGAGTGGACTCACTGCTTCTTGTTACTACCGGTTCAGGCCTTCGTTATTCTTGTACGTCGAATAACTACTATGCCCTCTGCTGACTTCTTGCTTTGCATCATTCGCCATCGCTGGCGAATTAGTTTCTCGCGAAACACAACGCAAGATCTCCCGAGGTAAGACGACAATCTTTCACAGGGCAATGCCAGATCTACTGCTACACACGTCCGGTCGAGGTTTGGGTTATTTGTCTATGGCCAAGTTCCCCCGTTGTAGCAGCCTAACTATCTGATTTCTGTTCGTCATCACCTTGCTTTGCCATTTGCTTCCTTCAGATCCCACCTCACGGTGGACACCCTTGCATAGGCTAGTGCTTCCTCCTCGACGAGGCGCACAGAGGACTTTCACCTCCTAGATTGTCGCCATGCTCGGCGCACCAAT
>CAIOHY010000392.1 GCA_903858205.1 uncultured Cellvibrio sp. | reverse complement strand
TTGATGGTTTCGGGCGTTACTTCGAGGCAGGCTGGCTTTCCATTCGAAGTAGTAGCCTGCCAGTGAAGATTTGGATTTCCGCGGACCCAATGTTGGGAATAGATAACCGGTACCCAGGGCTTACTATCAATCGAATGATGTAAATATTCACGGATACGGAAGTCTTCTATTCTGCCCGTAGTGATTGTCATCCCCATATCATCAGTTGATCGTGGATAGCACCTAATTCGATGAAGCGCGCTAAGCTCGTCTTCATTTGCTGGCACGTAGATAATATCTGTCGAATTGGGAAATACATCACTTGCAGGAACCATGGACTCATAAATTGGAGCAGATTCGGGATCATCACATAGACTTACCCTTACCCTATTCGGCTGCTTCATTGCACGCACAAATCGAAATGTTACATTTTCCTGAATTACGTTATCGCCTCTAAAAATATTTGAGCGCCTTTTGTACCGCACAAACCAATCTATGGCACCATGACTTAAAAGCCAATTCCGAAAAGATTTGAAATATGTTCCATTGGTAAAGCTGCGAGGAACTATTGCAACCATCTGTCCACCGGGTTTCAACATCAAAACTGACAGTGCAATAAATACTGCGTATAGATTTTGCGTCGGCACGATGTGTTGTCGCATAAGCTGCGCTAATGGACTGGACTGGTTTAGCTTTTGATAAGGCGGATTAAGGATTACCGCATCTAACTGTCCGTGTCCTTTACCCACACTCAGATCGTCAGCGACAGATGTAAAATCACCCAATAAACTTATTTCAGGTTGTGACTTACCATTAACTTTTGCAAAACGTTGAACCTCATCCATGCAACGATAAAAACTTGGATGAAGTAACTCGTCTATTTCATATGCTTTCAGGTTGATTGGTTTATGGGTTTTATGTAATCGATCAATGGCTATCGATGTCACGCATGCACCGAGTACGCCGGTACCAGCTCCGTGATCACCAATAAGTGCTCCTGCCCCAATATTCAACATAGTTGCCATTTGTTTAGCAACTGTACCTTCTGTGAAATATTGAGAATATTGGCGCTTGTGGGCGGGAGATATTTTCTCACTTTCAGCTTTGGTGAGCTGGGCAATCCGCTCCAATACGTTACAAAGCTGATCGTCAAATTTGAAATTTTGCAGACCCATAATAATTAATTCCACGTTGAAACTAGCGAAACACTAAAGTGCCACTCCAACGTGGATTGTCAAAAAAAGTGGAAATAATTAAACCCTTATTCCGCGTGGTAATGAAGGCTCCGGTTCCACTTTATTTTCCTGTCTCCATTCTTGTGACCGCTCATTAAGTCCATCTAAACGATTAACAGACTGTCCTTGACCAGACTGACCAGTAATCCATTCAGTTGGTCCTACTACTGTTTCAGAAGACGGTGATAGATTTCCAGGTATATCGATTGTTTTGCCAGCATAAATTTTGTTTGGGTCACTAATATCGTTGTGTTCAGCAATTTTATTTACGAGATTAATGATCTGTGTTTGACTGGGTACCTCACCAGGATGTGACTGTGAATAGGCTTCTTTTGCGATATCCCACAAAGTATCGCCTGCTTTGATGTCGTAACTCACATCTACAACTGGGGGAGTTTCTTGATTTGATTCAACGACAGAGTCAATGCCTGCGGGTGTATCTGGAACTGATACTTTTGCGGGTGAGTCACTCGGCAAAGCACTACTTACAGTGGAATCAACCGATACATCGGCCGTAGGAATATCCGGGACGGCCGGCGTAACTGGATCAATCAAGGTTGCCGCATGCGCTGGAGTCAAATCCATTGCAGATGGGCCGAAAGAAATCATCCCCACAGCCACAGCACCAAACATCGCAACTTTGCCCCATTTACTGCCAGTCGTTTTGCTCCATAGATCCTGTATTGATGAATTTATACTCGTTAAAATGTTTGGGTTCACACCAACAGCGGACAAAAACTTAACTGATGATTCGTAGAGAGATTTTTGAAACTGTTTTCCAACCTCTGTTTCCAACAATTTGTTCGCAAATTTAATACCACCTATCGCGAGTCCTGCGGGGCCGGTACCGGCCATAATGCCCATGCCTAACAAAGTCCCGGAAATTGCCAGCCCTACCCGTGCATCGCCCGCTCCTCGCATGAAAGAATCCTTATGCTCTTTTAAGGATTCAAGAAAGGTTTTGCGTCCGGCATCCCCGCCAATTCTGGTGGCGTAGGCCTGACTAATTTGAATCTTTTCCCTAAACTCTGGCGTTATACGTTCGGGTGAATAGCCAGCGGATTTAAGTGTTTGATCAATGTCAAAACCCTTAAGATAAGCGTTTACAGCAGCCAATGTACCAGGCGCAGTATCACGCAAAATAGAGTCTGCCTGACGGGAATTCATTAATCTGGAAATGTATTCATCTGCATCCTGGATCGTGTTAATTTCCTTCCCAAAGCGCTTATGCATTTCATTGTAAAAATGATCCCGTTCTACCGAAAACCGATCTTCCTGCAAGAAGGATAAAATCAGTGTATGCCTCATATGGGCATTTACTCTTTCATCTTGTTCTTTAACCCAGTCAGTTGGAACGTTCGGATCAAGCGCGATTGCAGCAACCGGCTTTTCCATCAAGTCGATGTTCGAGCTGGCAATATTTGGTTGAACTCTAAGTGATTCCGTGTGGAGCTTTACTTCTGCCACCGATTCTTTCGGTTTAGGCGACGTATCCACACTTATATTCACTTCATTATCGATTTTTTTCGGTGATGGTTCAGCGGTCGATTCATTTTTCTTTGGTTGTGAATCACGTTTAGCCTTGCGTTCAGCTTTCGCAGCATCAAATTCAGCTTTGACTTCCTTCTCTATAGCCGAAATGTTCTTAAATGCGTCCCCCTTTTTGGGGAATGATTTAATTAACGCTTCGCGCGTCGAATCTAAATCCGAGTTGACGGTCTTCAGGCGTTCATAGTCTTTTTGATTCTTTTTGGCAATTAATCGCTCATCATAAAAGTCACCACGCTCTTTATTAAATGTGACAATTTTATCGAACAATTCAGCCTGATTGTTGATATGCACTGACTTCCCATCGGGCAGAGAAACGTCTACACCTTTTCCGTTATTTGTGTTTTTTTCCATTAGCTCCCTGTTGAAAGGACGAAATTCACCAAAGACAGGTTTCACCTTGTGAAATGCCTGCTCATCCGGTTCTTTTTCCCTGACATAACCACGCTTACGACCAAAGTCAGAACGTAATGTGAGCGCTGCTTTGTAAGCCTTCTTAAATTCAGAAATTTCCTTTTCATTATCAACTGTGGCAACATCTGGGTCTAATGTTTCGCCTGACATGGTAATCTCCAATAGTGATGAGTAACTTGTATAGGTTTGATTGAGCAGCCGACGAATTCAAGAATTACCTAGTCATTCAGTGATAATGCCACTTATATGCAGCATCTATTAGGTGCCGCTTATGATTCGTAACGCTCCCTCTACGATTTGATTACAATTTACATTCTTGGCATTCCGCGCCATTTCCTCACTGAAAAGTATTTGTACAGCTTGTTTAGAGCTTTTCTCAATCAACAGATCCTCAACTTCGTCCACGCTGAGCTTATCTATTACCTGGGGAATATCGGGAAAGCCAATGTACAAAATTTGCTTGGCTGCCGATGTAAAACCTCTAATCCAAAAATTTCGGGAAATGTGAAGCGAAACCTCTCTGAGCGTTGCTGCCCGCTCCGGGTTTGCGACAAGCCCTTCAAGAGCCTTCAGTTTGGATGCTTTAGAATATACCGTGTCCCAACCGATATCGAATGCCATATCCATCAGCACATGCGAAACTTTAATGTACTTTTCAATTCGATAAAGAGAACCTTGCTGGAAAGTATCTTCAACAATCGGCTGCAAATAGTGCCAAAGTTTGGCCCCTTCCAGATCCCGCACCTTTTCATACTCGATGTGATGAAATAGAGTGGAAATAAAATAATTCGTAAATCGCCAGGGGTGCGCCTTAACAAACGTTACATCAATCAAGTGTGCTAATTGGCTATTGATAATGCATGATTGAGATTTAATACTGTTAACCAAAAAGTCCAGATCTTTTAAGCATTGAATCAGGTAGGAGCGGTATGAGTCGATTAAACGTACTGGATAAATTACATAATTGACATGCCGATCAATTAACTCGTTGCATACTTTTAATGTTTCAATATCCGAGACAAATATGTATGCATTTGATTCCCATGGAGCATCCAACGATGGCCTCCACTCGCAAATTTCAAAGTTAGGAATCACCAAACTCATTGGTCTAGTTACCTGCTACCGAGATTAATTCGTCGCATTTACGCTTGTCTGAATTTCCATCCTTCATGGACCAGAACGCCAACTCGTATGCTTTTTCGTTTTCAATATCGTGTTGATCTTTAGAATCAATTTTACTGAAAAAATCGAAACCTGTAATTTCTTCAATACAGTCTATAGAGGTAATGTAAGCTTTTAATTGAGGCGCTGTGTTTTCAACATGAGGAATCAAAAAAGCTATGGTCGCAGAATATTCTGGATCAAAAAGAATTTTAAAGAAATGAGTCGGTACATCTAATCCACTTTGGGTTTTAACTGATGACTGATATACCGGCCCTGAATACACGTAGAGTTCTCCACGCTTTAGCGCCCACGAATGCTCATAATTTTCCAGTGCCCCCCAAGCTCCGTACTTTGTATATCCGTATCTGTTAAAACCTGCTTTTTGAGGTACGATGTTGGTGAGCAGATAAGCTTCCTTCAACGATTCAAAGGAGTAACTCATCAATTGCGGCGGTGCTAAGTGTCCGCGGTCATACCCTGAGCCTCGATAATCGGCAGGAACGCTGCGGAATTCTTCAGGAATATCATTGTCTGCAGCAAATAAATGCTGAACGTTAACCTCGTTTTTCCCGACCGATGTTCGAGACAATTTATAAGCCACCCAATCTGCTGATTTATGCTTATGGTTGTAGCCTACTGCATATCCACTTCGGCACAGAAGTTTATCTGGATTGCTA
>CAIOHY010000391.1 GCA_903858205.1 uncultured Cellvibrio sp. | reverse complement strand
TTGCTCCGCAGATTGTGGTGGATAACAGCCCACTCGCCAACAAAGTAAAACGCTTTGGCCGACAACCGGATCTCGGCCCCTACGACACCGGTATTTGTGTAATGGAAAAGCGACTTAAGAGCCCGATTGTTAATGCATTCTGGCGTGCACAGGACGAACACTTAACCCGCTGAGACACCATAAACCAGTTGCCCAATCAGACATCAGCCGCTACTCTGGTAAAGTGGTATTACCAATTATAAAAACCGGATCTCAATGTATGGCAAATTATTCCAAGAAGCCCCTCAAAACCGCTGCAGTTTGGCTAACCCTGACCCTGGTCTGTGCATGGTCAACGGCATTCGCAAACGACAAACAACCGCTCAACAGCCTGTTTGTTGGGGTTGTCTATAACATTTTTCATGAAGAGTTTGCGTCCGACGAGGCGTTTTTCAGCCAGGCGAGTAAAGACATCGCCGCCATGAAGGCTGCCAACATGACTCATATACTGCTGTTTCCGATGAGCCAGTGGGACCCGCAAACGAAAAAGCTGGATTGGAAGCGCACCGATTATCTCATTCGCAAGATAGAAGACGCGGGCCTGAAATTTGTACCCCTGCTGCTCAAAGAACAGCAGGCCAGCCACTACTTTCCTATCTGGGCTTACAAAAACACAGGGCTTTGGGCAGACCATTACCGCCCGGGAGAGGAGCGCAACGCGCGGGAAGATGTGGACTTTAACGACCCACGGGTTTACCCCTACTTGGAGCGCTATTTCAAAGCCGTGGCCGAACGCTATGGCAAAAGCCCGGCGCTAGCGTTCTACAACATCTGGAACGAACCGCACTACACCCATATGAATGACGGCACTGAAGCCGCGTTTCGCGTCTGGCTAAAACGCAAATACGGCGACTTGAGCGCATTAAGGCGCAGCTGGGGTGAGGATTACAGCGATTGGGATCAGGTAACCCCCTTCTTGAATGACGACTGGAATTCGAGCATGCCGCGGATTGATTGGATCCTATTCCATAATGATTACATGGGCGAACTGCTGGGCAAACTCAAATCAACACTGCAAAAGTACGATAGCCAACACGCCATTAATGCCAATCCAGTCAATAGCAATTGGAGCCTGTTTAGCCAGTTTGACAAATTCGCGACCGATAACTGGGTCTTCACCGAGCACAATGATATTAACGGCCTATCCTACTATCCCGATGTCTGGGACAGAGCCAATCCGCATCAGGAGCATCCGCTATGGATGCATAACCTGACTCTCAACACGGTGCGCAGTGCATCTGGCGATAAAGACTACATACTCTCCGAGATGTACACCAATGCCAAAACTGGATTGACGCTGGCAGGCTATCTGGATGCCGCCGAATTAAATCGCACCACTTGGGCAGCCTTCGCCAACAACGCCAAAGGCATTTTTTTTTGGAAGTGGGAACCCTTCATGCGTGGCCGGCAATCACTGGGGCGCGGTTTGGTTGGGTTAGATGGGGAGCTGGCACCAAGAGGTCAGGCAGTCAAAACACTCGCCGGGGTGATCAACCAACATCAGGATGTCCTCTACCGCGCACAACCGCGACCGGCAGAAGTCGCCGTGCTGTTTGATATGGTCGGCCTGCTCAAAAATCTGGAGGAGCCCACCGATCCTCGCAGCATTAACCTTACCTATCAAAGCAACGCCGGCCTCTTTAAGGCCTTGGATGAGGCGAATATTTCCGTCGATATGCTGCGCACCGACAGAGGGATTACGGCTCGCCAACTGGCACAGTACAAGATCGTGCTTCTCCCGTTTCAACTGGTGATGCGCGCCGATATTGCAAGCCTCCTGACTGACTATGTGCGCAACGGAGGCCATTTGGTCGCCGATGCCCGAACCGCCACGCTGGACGAATTGGATTTCGCCTATCGCAAAAATCCCGGTGGTTTGACCGAGGTCTTTGGTGCCGAGCGGAAAGACTGGATTGCCAGCCCCGGTTATTTCGCAGCCCAAGGCGACGGTATCGGGCGCTTTGAAGGGCGGCATTTCAAAGAATCCCTCACACTCAGCCCAACGGCGAAAGTACTGGCCAGGTTTGACGATGAATCACCCGCACTGGTGCAAAATGCCTTCGGGCGCGGAGTCGCCACGCTTGCCGCGACCACACTGGGTGCGAGCTATTTTGAGCGCGCTGATGCCGGTGCCAATAACATCATTCTCAGCTTGACCAAACAAGCGGGTGTTAAGGCCAGTGCGCGCACCAAGGCGACCACACTGAGCATCAAAGTACACCAAACCGATAACACATTAGTGGTCTACGTGTTGAACGCGAGCGCCCAGCCAGTAACAGAGCGAATCGAGCTGGACACGGGCGATTTGAAGATCACCGCGTGGAACGATATTACGCAGGGCAAAACCATCACCAGCAAATCCCTGACACCATCGACACAAGCGTTGCAGATTGAGTTGCCAGCCCGAGGGGTTGGCGTGTACATAAGCCGCTAAACTGAAAAGCCCACCCAATTGGTATGGCCAATAACATGAAATAGCCAAATTTTATTGGGCGGGCGCATTGCCACATTGGCATAGTGGCATTACCAAAAACATCCAATATTGGAGCCTAGTATGCAAGAAACCTGGCGGTGGTTCGGCCCCACCGATTCCATTACTCTCGACAAGATTATTCAAGCCGGCGCAAGTGGCATAGTGACCTCGCTGCACCACATCCCCACGGGGCAGGCTTGGCCATTGGACGAGATTCTGGCGCGCAAAGCGATGATCGAAGCGGCCGGATTGGATTGGGCCGTTGTAGAAAGTGTGCCGGTGCACAACGATATCAAGACGCGCTCGGGGAACTACCAGCAGCTAATCGATAACTACCGGCAGTCACTGGAGAATCTCGGAAAAGCAGGGGTGAAAACCGTTTGCTACAACTTCATGCCCGTAGTGGATTGGACCCGGACGAACCTGAATTATTCACTTCCTAACCGAAGCGAAGCACTCAGATTTGAGATGACCGATTTTGCGGCCTATGACATTCACATCCTGCAACGCCCTGGCGCAACGGATGACTACAGCGATGCTATCCGCGCACATGCCGCACAACGCATTGCCACCATGAGTGACGACGAAAAGGAACTGCTGGAGCGCAACATTATTGCGGGCCTCCCCGGCGGTGAAGGTTCCTATACGCGCGAAGGCATTCGCGCCGCGATTGACCAGTTTATCGCCTTGGGAACCGAGGGTTTTCGGGAAAACTTATTTGCCTTTTTACGTGAGGTCGTCCCCGTCGCGCAATCTTACGGTATGCGTTTATGCATCCACCCTGACGATCCGCCATTCTCGCTCTTTGGTCTGCCGCGCGTGGTGTCCACCGCCGCTGATGCCCGCGCAATTCTTACCGCTGTGCCAAGCCCAGCCAACGGTCTGACCCTCTGTGCTGGCTCTTACGGTGCACGCGGCGACAATGACCTTGTTGCTATGGTGCAAGAGTTTGGCGAGCGTATTTATTTCGTCCATTTACGCAACGTTAAACGCGAACAGGATGGCTCTTTTTTCGAGTCGGAACACCTTAATGGTGACAACGACATGGTCGGGCTGATCAACGCGCTGCTGTGCGAAGAGCGCCGTCGCTGCAGTCAGGGCGATAGCGG
>CAIOHY010000390.1 GCA_903858205.1 uncultured Cellvibrio sp. | reverse complement strand
GCGACCTTGATGATGACTGCCTTCGCTGCGGTAAAAAGGTTTCAGCACTTTTTCACGCTCGGCAAGGGGAATGCCGGCGCCATTATCTTCTACCCGCAATTGCACCTGATTATCAGCCTGTAGCACACTGACTCGCACACGCCCTCGTCCATAGCGCAACGCATTTTGCAGTAAATTATGAGTGAGCATAGAAAGATATTCAGGGTCGCCTTGCACATAAACACCCTGCGCTTGCGATACTGCAGACAATTCCACTTGCTCGCGATAAAAATCGTCACACAACTGGGTGACAAAATAAGCGAGATTAATGGATTGTGCGGTGAACGTAATTGTCGCCTGCTCCAGGCGCGCATAATTCAGCAGTGCTTCTACCAAAGACTCCATCGCGATTAAATCGCGATTTAAATGGGCGAGATTTTGTTGTTGATCGGCAGTTAATTCAGCTTCTTCCAGCACATCCAAACCAAAGCGCAACCGTGCCAGCGGCGTGCGTAAATCATGGGACAAACCGCGCGATAATAATTTGTTGTCGGCAACCAGCTGTTCGATGCGCTGCGCCATGCGATTAAAATCTTGCTCAATGGTTTGAATATAGGAATGTTTATCCGCCGCGATGCGCACTGTTAAATCACCCGCGCCAAATGCCTGCGCAGATTTGCGTAAAAGCGCAAGACGGCGCAATAAGGGATACAACCAAATCAATACCATCGCGATTACGCCGCCGTAAAACAGCAGCGTCAATAACCAACGCAGCGCATTGTTAGTTTCCTGATGCAATTCTGCAGGAAGTGTGAACGACAGAACCTGTTGTCGATTTTCAAGATAGAAATGGAGCGTCAATTGATCACCCGATTCCAACAACAGCGGCGAACCGGTTTCAAAGTCAGCTTTGACATCACCCGGCAGCGGAAAATCACTATAGGCGCTGAGCTGCGGCTCCAAATACGAATCCGTCAGCCATTGCGTAGTTTGCGCACCCGTATCAATTAACTGTGCTAATTCGCGCCCCATGTTTTTATAGGCGCTGAGTGCAGGATCTTCCGCCGCCACAAACTGTGCGCTATACCAGCGGTCAATACTCCAGCCTAAGCCGACTACTGCGGTGAGCACAACCAACAACAGTGACAGGGTTAGCCGCGGCACAACTATTCCCACGCCTCGGGCGAAAACAAATAGCCTTTCGCCCAAATAGTTTTGATACGAAAGGGTTGCTCCGTGTTGTCGAATAATTTTTTGCGCAGGCGCGAAATGCGAATATCAATTGAACGATCAAAACCATCGTATTCAATACCGCGCAATTGCGTCACCAATGCCTCGCGACGAATCACTTGCCCCGCCTGGCTCGCCAATAGCCAGAGCACATCAAATTCATTGGCAGTAACAGGAATCAGCTCATTGCGATAAAAAACACTTTTTGCATCGCGCAGGATTTTTAATTGGCCAAACTGCAGCTGCCCGTCCTGTGTAACCATTTCTGCAGGCTCGGCGGCTTCGCGCCGCAGCAAGGCTTTAATGCGCGCAAGCAATACGCGCGGACGCACAGGCTTGGTTAGATAATCATTTGCGCCTAACTCCAAGCCAAGAATTTCATCACTTTCTTCACCACAGGCAGTCAGCATCAAAATAGGGCCATTATAAAACGCGCGTAATTCGCGGCAGAGATCAAAGCCATTTTTATAGGGCAGCATCACATCCAGAATAATTAATTCTGGCGGCTGTTGTTTAACGGCGGCGAGCACTTGGTCACCGCGATCAATATGTTGCAGCTGATAATTATGTCCGCGCAAATACTGCAGTATCCATTCAGCGAGAGAGGCGTCATCTTCCACCAATAAAATACTGGCTTGGCTTTCGATGTCGGTATTGATATTGGTATTAGTAGTCATCATTAAAAAAGTCGCCAATGGGTTTTGCGGCGGGTATTGGCTTTATAAACCCAGGCCACTTCCACTAGAGTTTCTGTCACCAAGGTTTTCGATGGCATTTTTACCAGTTGTAATTTGATGGAGGTATCGCTGGCAAATGCGTATTTATATTGCCCCGCGCCGACGCCCTCCCAGCAATGAAGCGGATGTTCCGCGTGCTCTTGATACAAACAATATTCACTCACCTGATCAACTTGCCAGAACAATACAACGTCCTGATAGCAGACTTGCCCTTGGTGCAAGGCAACGCAGCGGTTAGGCTTGGGATGCAATTGAGTCTTTTGCGTTGAGGCTACATCAGAAGCCCACAGGAGGCTACAGGGCAAGACTAAAAACATCAGGCACAAACTGCATAACAATCGCAGTGCAGACTGTCGTTGGCGAATTACACAATTATCCATTTGCAACTCCATCGCTAAAACACATAGCTAATGGCAGTGGCGATCATTTCGCTACGATCATCCAGAATCAGCGGACTATCGTTGGCATTTTTATCCAGATCAATGCGCCGAATAAAACCGCGCAACACCCACTTTTCACTGAGCGGATAAGTTGCCCCCAACTCACTCACATAAGACATTCCCGCAGGCGCCTCGTATTCAGGATATTTTTCTGAGGCCTCACTTGCATCAATCGAGTAATAATAATCGGCGATTTCCTGCGAGCGATAGGTAGCACCCACAATGCCGTGGAAATTCCAGTTGCGATACTGCCAATGGCGCGCAAGCTTTAACGAAAATAATTCGCCATAATGGGTACGGCTGATATCGGTGAGCCCATGCATTTGCACAATATAATTATCGAGATAGACGGTCGCGCGCAGGCCCGACATAAAATCGCCGCGCCGGTTTTTTAACCCGCGATAATCGTTACTCTCTTCTGCAGTCATTTCATCGTGTTCAGCCAAAGCTACCCAATCCAGCGCCCAATTACCTTCATTGTTATAGGCATTACTGCCATTGAAAAAATTGTAGCCCATGGTGAGTTGTTCAAGGCTTTGCGAAAACAATTCCATAAACCAACCGTTGTATTGGTAGCGCGCATTGATGTCTAAAAAAATTTCGGTGTGCACTTCACCTTTTTTATTGCCCTCCGGCAGCCCCACGATAGGACTGGTATAGGTATTAATGCCTCCACCCACTTCAAAATAACCGCCATTGCCAGAATCGGGACCAGACGCGCCTTTGCGCACATCACTGGAGAGGTCGCCTGCAACACAGTTCAATGCGTGGCTCGCAATTAACACCACACCAGCGATAACCAATCTGCGCAATCTGATCCACATAAATACTCAACAACCTGTATTGAAAAAAACGATTAACAACTAGGGCTTAAAAAACAAGAGACATACCCACTGCCGGAATAATCCCCATGCCTACCTCATCTTCCAATTTCACATCCTGTGGTGATTTGGTCCGTTTGTAATCCAAATTACGGTCAGTGACATTGCGGCGATTAAGGGCGTTGAGGATATCAATATTGTAAGTGCCTGAGTAACCCCAAAGTGTCATTTCGCGTTTAAAGCGCAGATCAAGACGCGCATAGACCGGTAAATTTTCCGAATAGGGTTCGCCATAGACCGGCAGTATGCGATCTTCAAAATACGGGTTGGGCTGGATCCCAATAATCGGCGTAATTGCACGGCCGGATTGCGCCGTCAAACGTGTGCCAACTGTCCACAAATCGGTCATTTGGTAGTTCATTACCCAATTCACCACCAGCGGCGTATCCAGATAATAATCGCGTTCAACATCAGTCAGTTTATTGGTGCGATTACTGCGCGACGCGCTGATCGCCAACCAACCGTACCAGCGATCCGTCAGACCTTTGTTGATAAATAAATCTATCCCATAGGCTTCGCCTTCAACATTGTTGGTGTAAAGCGGCATGGTGGCATCCGTGGCATCACTAGCAAGCGGCAGATCGTCCATGGTTTTGTAATAGGTTGTCACCGACCAACTCCAGTCATTCGCCAATTCCTGTTTAATGCCCAGGGTGTAGTGATTAGAGGTGGGTGACTGTAATTCGGTGTTGCCAATTTCCGGAAAAGTTTTGTCGATATCGGGCAGACGATTGTAGCTACCGGCTGATGAGCTGAGCGTCCAGTTGTCGATAAATTCCCAGGCGATTGCCATACGCGGATGCGTAAAAGTTTCTTCAGTGTAATCGTTGTAGTGAGTTTGCACGCCCAAATCCAACGCCAGCGCATCGGTGATTTCCCAGTGATCATTCACATAGGCGGAATGCTCTTTGATCGTTACCGCGTCTTCAGCAACAATTAATTCACCACGGCGCAATTCGCAATCAGGATCAAACTCGGTACACACATAATTGATAAAACGTGCGTCGTAACTGTATTCAGTACTATGTGCTTCCGCACCGACCGAAATGCTGTGGGATTTCCCGAGCAAGAAATCATAATTCACTAAGGCATATGCATCTTCTGCCGAGAAATCAAAAAAGTATTTTTCACCACCCCACAAAGTATCATCATTTTTTTGGTAGTGGCCAACTTGTAGATCCAGCTCGCTACCGCCGCCAGCCGCAAACTGCCAACGTAGACTTTGGTTATTGAAAGTATTTTTAATTTTTGCGTTGCCGACGAAATCCGGCTCTTCCAATACTTCGGTAGAAAGTTCAGTAAATTCAGCGGCAGCCAAATCATTGGCGCCATTGGCGCTCAGTGTCAGCTTGTGGTCATCACCTAAACGATATTGGTATTTGAATTGATAGTCGGTGTCTTCAGGTGCATCCTGCACTTTAATACCTTCCTCCTCTTCCAACTCATCACCATCAAAAAAATATTGCAACAAGCTGCTGCGGCCCGACAAATAAAATGCCGAATCTTCAGTCACCTCACCTTCAACAAATACACCTGCACGCAATAGTGATAGATCAACCTTGGTGCGAAGGTCCTGTGCTTTTGGATCGCGCAGTTTGATATCAAAAATCCCGCCGATCGCATTGCTGTAGCGCGGGCCAAATCCAGCCGAAAACAATTCAAAATCCTGAATGATATTTTCGTTAAATATCGAGGTGGAAAATGCATGGAAGACATAAGCCGCGGGGGCGCCGTCCACCAGATATCGATTATCGCTCGGCGATGAACCACGCACTGCGGGTGCGCCGCCACCGTCGCCCTCGCTGATCACGCCGGGCAAACTGAATGCCGCCATCAGTGGGTCGCCGAGGGAGCCGGGCACATCGATAATTTTTTGTGCGTTTTCGGTAATCACCGAGTAATCGCTTTTACGCCCCTGCACCATCATCTCTTCAAGGGGAGGCTCTGCGCTGGAGATTGTATCGCCAGAGGCTGTATCGCTAGAGGTTGCATCGCTGGCGCTAGCGGGCAGCACCAACAAGGGAAGAATCAATAGTGGGAAGGTAAACGATTGGGGGCGCATAGCAGTTTCCTTTTTAGGCGGTGTCATTGCGGTGGTTGATAAGAATGCGCACAGCCTAACCACGGATCACCAGCTTGGGTGTAACAGAACGCATGCGTCTGTATCAATCTGTAACAAATTCCCATGGTAAATACGGATTATTGCAAAAACTCCATTGGTCCAGAGAGCGAATTAGCAAAACGTTCTAAAGAAGTGGCGCCTAGAATTCGAACAACACCTATACTCAATTGATAATAGGGAAGGACAACAATGAAATTTCTAAAGCCTGCCAGCCCTTTGGCGCCCCACAAAAACACGCAAATCAAACCCTGGAAAGTCGCCATTATCGATGACGAGCAACAGGTGCATGCTGTGACGCAAATGGTGCTCAAAAACACCCAGATTGATGAGCAGCCCATTGAATTCCTTAATGCCTACAGCGCCGAAGAAGGCCTGCGTCTGTTTCAGAATCACCCCGACATCGCACTGGCGTTTATCGATGTGATTATGGAAACGGATAACGCAGGGCTGGAGTTAATCCACCAAATTCGCAACGAGCTGCAGAACCATGCCACGCGCATTGTGTTGCGCACCGGCCAACCCGGCACTGCGCCAGAAGAAACCGTTATTCGCTCCTATGATATCAACGACTACAAAAGCAAAACCGAGTTAACCGATACCAAATTAAAAACCTGTGTCTACTCCTCCATTCGCTCCTACCGCGACATAGTGACCATTGAAGCCAGTAAACGGGGCATGCAAAAAGTCATCGCCGCATCGGATTCCGTATTGCGCAGCCAAACCCTGTATCAATTTGGCAACGCCATCCTCAGCCATACCGTGCAACTGCTCGGTATCAAAACCGCAGAAATGTATTTAGTGAGCCAACATGTGGATCTCTTCGGCGATGCGGAATTAATTTTATTGGCCGCTACCGGTGATGCAGTCAAACTCAATACTCAATGGGATACCGATATTTTGCCCGGCGATGTCAAACAGGCGATTATCGATACTTTAACGAGTCAACAATCAACAGTGACCGACGATGTATTTATCGGCTATTACCACACCGATGAAAATACCCGCAGCGTGCTCTACACCCGCTTTCATGAAGAGCGCAGTGCGATGCAAGATGAAATTCTCAAATTATTTGCGGCCAATATCACACTGATTTTTCAAAATCTGCACAACCGCGAACACATTCAGGAAACGCAAAAAGAATTGCTACTGGTACTGGGCGACGCAATCGAGAAACGCTCCAAAGAAACCGGAGCCCATGTGCGGCGCGTTGCACTCATGTGTGAACTCATGGCCTTAAAATTGGGGCAAAGCAGTGAGTATGCTGAAATGATCCGTCACGCATCTCCCTTACATGACATTGGCAAAATTGGCATCCCAGAAACCATTTTGCACAAGCCCGGCAAGTTGGATGACGCCGAGTGGGCGACCATGAAAACCCACGCGCAAATTGGTTTTGACTTATTAAAAGACTCCACCCGCACTATCGCGAAAATGGGTGCACGTATTGCGTTGAGCCATCATGAACATTGGGATGGCAATGGCTACCCCAACGCATTGAAAGGTGAATCCATTCCATTGGAAGGCCGCATCGTTGCCATCATCGATGTGATAGATGCGCTCGGCTCCGAACGCGCCTATAAAAAACCCTGGCAAGAAAATGAGATTATTCATTACATCAGCGAACGCAAGGGAAAACAATTTGACCCTGCGATGGTCGATGCAGCGCTCGATTTGTTTGACGCCTTTCGTGATATTCGACGCAACCTGCCCGATGGTTTTCATCATTAATAATTACGGTAGTGACGACTATGGCTAAATCGCTCTACGATATTTTGCTCGATGTTTCCAAATCCTCGATGATCGACAACGGTGACCTGCATGCCGCCGGGCTGCTGATACTCAGCGCCGCCATCGATGGATTGCGCATCAATCGCGCGGGTATTTGGCTATTTAGTGAAGACAAGCAAGTGATTTGCGGGAAAATGTTAATCTCCGGCGATAGCTGCGAACTGGATACCAGCTTATGCTTGGCGCGGAGCGATTTTCCACGCTATTTCGACAGCCTTGATTCTGAGCGCGCCGTAGTGGCTAACGATGCGCAAACCAATGAAAATACGCTGGAGTTCAGCGACAGCTATTTAATTCCCCTCGGCATTAGCTCAATGTTGGACGCCCCCATTCGTCACCGAGGCGAGATGCTCGGAATTATTTGCTGCGAATATCAGGGCGATATGCGCCAGTGGAATAATGAAGAGATCGCCTTCGTCAGCGCACTGGCCGATACCTACGGTCGCGCCATTAGCGCCTCCCAGCGCAATGATTACGAACAACAATTAAAAGAAATTAATGAGCAACTCGAACAAAAAATTAACGAGCGCACCAACGTGCTACAAGAGACGCTGCACAACTTAAATCACACTCAGGCAAAACTCATTGAAAGCGAAAAACTCGCCTCAATCGGCCGCTTGGTTTCCGGGCTCGCCCATGAAATTAACACACCGCTCGGTATTGCTGTAACGTCATCGAGCCACTGCACGAGTGAATTAAAACGGGTACAACAACTCTACCGGGATGAAGCCCTTAATGAAGAAGAGTTCGCACAATTTCTCGCAGGATTGGATGACGGATTGGATTTACTGAACGCCAACCTCAACCGCGCCGCGACTCTGGTACATAATTTCAAGTTATCGGGTTCTATTCACAATGCCGATGAAGAAGAACAATTTGAGCTGCGCAGTTATATCGACCTTACGTTAAAAAGTTTGCAACCATTACTGAAAAAAAATCAGATCGATTGTGTGCTCTTACCGGGTACAGATATTCCCCTCAATAGCTACCCCGGCGCCATCGCCCAAATTATTACTAACCTGATCACCAACTCGATTCACCATGCTTTTCATCACACCACCGAAAAACAAATCCGTATTGAACTTACACAGATATCACAACAAACCCGTATTCGCTATCGCGATAACGGCTGCGGCATTGCGGAGGATATTCGTCCGAAAATTTTCGAGCCCTTTTTCACTACCGCACGCCTTACTGGGGGCTCAGGCTTGGGGCTGTCAATTGTGTACAACTTAGTAACGCAGAAGTTGGGCGGGGATATTGTGCTGGATGACGATCAAAGCCAAGGCGCGGGATTTGAAATTCGCATTCCCAAGCCAGGTTCCGTCCCGCCCTCATCAGCTTGATAAATGCAGAGTTCAGCGCTATACCTTAAGCTGGTTGTCGTATCGTGTTTAATCCCCCCAGTATTCCGCAACGCCTCAAGGATCGCCTATGCCCGTTTCAACACCGTCGTTTTTTTTGGCTACCTGCATTGCGCTGGCCAGCACGGCGACGGTGGCCGACGATCGTTCGTTGGAAGATCTATTAACACTTTCACTCGAAGAATTAATGAATCTAGGGAACCTCTGCAAAATTATCTTTTTTTAAAAAACCTTCACCAAAATAGAGTAATTTTCAAATTTTTCGCAAAATTTCCCATCATTTTTCATTTTCCCGCCTGTAATTTGCCGTTTTGGCAAATTACAGGCGAACTGCCCCTAGGGCAGCAAGCAAGACTTCACTCGTAACAGGTTCGCTAAACCTGCCAACACATACAGGCGGTTGGTATTTTTTTCCAAACCGCGATAACGAACTTTGCTGTAATGAAACACGCGCTTGATGTAAAAAAATGCATGTTCGACTTTTGCACGAACGCTGGCTTTGATTTTTTCTGCTTGCGCCAGTGGATCTGATTTGCTCAGCTTCGCACGCTTGCCGGGGCGCATGGCAATAAACCAATCTACGTCGCGAGTCTTGTGCTCTTCGCGCTTATCGATACCTTGAAATCCTGCATCGGCCCAAACCCGCTCTTCTTCACCATGCAGCAATTTATCAACCTGAGTAATGTCATGTTCGTTAGCTGCCGTCGTGGCAATGCTATGAATTAAACCAAGTCCATCATCAACACCAATGTGCATTTTCATTCCATGATGCCATTCATTGCCCTTTTTAACCTGATGCATTTCCGGATCGCGTTCACCGTCGGCATTCTTGGTGGAAGTTGGCGCGGCAATAATAGTGGCATCAACGATGGTTCCTTCGCGCAACTTTAATCCTTTATCGGCAAGGTGCTGGTTAATCGTATCGAATATCTTTTTGCCAAATTTATGCGCTTCAATGTAATGACGAAAGTTGAGAATGGTTGTCTCGTCAGGAATGCTTTCGCACAATCTCAAGTGCGCAAAACGGCGCATGGATTCAACTTCGTAAAGATAATCTTCCATTTCTGGATCGCTGAGGTTATACACCAACTGCATAACGTGAATACGCAGCATGGTTTCAAGTGGATATGGCGGTCTGCCGGGGCCGGTTTTCTGGTAGCCTTTGCTCAATTGCTGCATTAGTTTCTGCCATGGAATTAGCTCTTCCAGCCGCGCGAGAAATTTTTCCCGGCGGGTAGTGCGTTTTTTAATAGCGTATTCTGCTTCGGCAAAGGTCAATTGGCTCATGGTATTCACCGGCTGGTTGGGGTTGCGCTATTTTGCCAAATTTTGGGAATTTTTCAGAGGTTCCCTAGATGTGCAAGTCGGCGCTCGAACGGGCGACAAGCGCCTGCACAACCACAAGTTACCCGTAGATATTGTCACTGCCGATGCTTTACGCCGTTCCGGCTACGGTGAATTGCCGAAGGTGCTCAATCATTTAGTGTCTTCTTTCACCTATGAATTTGCGACTATCGATGACCTGACCGATCATGTGCGCCCCTTTTCACTCAACGGATTGAAAGGCGATCAGGTGCTGGTATTAATCAACGGCAAACGCGTGCATCAGGGTGCCGTTATCGATGTGAATGACTCGCAGAATTTGGGTAGCTCCTCAGTAGACCTCAACCTGATTCCACTTGAAGCGATTGAACGCATCGAAATCCTGCGCGATGACGCTTCCGCGCAATACGGCTCCGATGCAATCGCGGGCGTGATCAATATTGTGTTGAAAAATAAACCGGTCAATGAGGCAATTGTTACAACAGGGCAACGTCAGGCGGGCGACGGGGAATTATTTTCCGGCAGCTACAACTACGGCAACGAGACTCTGTTTGTCTCTTTGGAGTACAAACATAAATCCCATTCGAACACCTCGGGTTTAGATAGGCGCGACTATTACTTCAACGGTGACGCGCGCAACGGAGATTATCGCGTCACCCATATTTACGGTGATCCCGACGCGCAGAGTTTAAGCCTCACATTTAATGGCCAGAATTTTTTTGATAACAACCATCTCTACGCACAAGGCAAACTGGTTTACAAAGAGAGTGAGGCTGCCGGTTTTTTTTCGGAGACCTTTGGATAACCGCACCATTCGCGCAATTTATCCCGATGGATTCTTACCCAAAATTGCCCCAAAACAGCAAGATATCTTTACCACGCTCGGCTATCGCGAACAAAGTGATAGCTACAGCTACGATATTTCCAACACCATCGGCTACAACAAAATGGACATTTATGTTGAGGATAGCCTCAACACCTCACTTGGGTTGAACACGCCCACTGATTTTAATTCCGGCAAACTCAGTTTTTGGCAAAACACCTTGAATGCCGACGCCACTCGTTTACTCGCCTGGCCGGCTGATAACCCGCTCAATCTCGCTTACGGTGCTGAATATCGCCATGAAGAAGCACGCATTGGCGCAGGCGAGTGGGCATCCTGGGTAGACGGATTAACGCCCATCATCGATGGCCCCAATCGCGGCGGCGATACTGTGGGCGGCGCCCAGCTTTATCCTGGATTTTCACCGGCCAATGCCAACCAATCCAGCCGCAATATTGTCGCCATCTACACAGAGGCCAATCACCAGATTACGCAAAAATTGGAAACCAGTATTTCACTGCGCAATGAACACTATTCCGATTTCGGCAATACGCTGAACGGTAAATTGTCAATGAACTACATGCTCGCCGATAGTTTTAACATTCGCACCTCGGTATCTACCGGTTACCGCGCGCCCTCACTTCAACAAATGAGTTATTACCGCACAGCAACCAGCTACAAAGTAGAAACCAATGGCAGCGTTACCGCGCAAGAAAACGGCACATTTCCGGTGAGCAATGAAGTGGCACGCCTGTTAGGTGCGCAGGATTTAAATCCGGAAGAATCGCAGCGCACGAATATTGGCTTCACGTGGCAAACCACCAATGCACTGCAAATGAATTTGGATTTTTTCCAAATTAATATTGATGATCGAATTATTTTGTCAGGAGATATCAATAACACCACGATGATTCCTGATGCAGCGCAAGATTATATGCGCACCAATAACATTTCATTTGCACGCTATTTTCTGAATGGAGTTGATACTCGCTCACTGGGTTTTGACGCATCAGTCAAATACAGGGCCTATGTTGATCAAGATACGCTGGACTTTCATGCTCAATGGCATCATCAACAAACAAACATTAAATCACTTCATATTCCCAGCCAGCTGGCCCCTATCGCCAATCAGGTGTTTGACCGCTCGGAACAGTAGCGTATGCAGCACTATTTGCCCCAGGAAAAAGGCCTTGTTGCAACACCTACACGCACAAAAACTGGACGCTCACCACTCGCGTCAATTATTTCGGCAAAGTGCTCTATGTGAGCGACCCCAGCGATCCCGCTCAGGACCAATGGTTCGGCGCCAAGACCACATTTGATATGGATATCGCCTACCAACTCAGCACTCACAGCTCCCTCGCCCTTGGCAGCCACAATATGTTTGACACCCGCCCCGACACCCGCAACCCCAGCCCACCCTTTAACGGCGCGGGCAATATTTTCCAATACCGGGGCATTAGCCCGTTTGATTATACGGGGGCGTTTTATTATCTAAGGCTTCAAGTTGGGCTTTAATATACTTGCAGATGTGAATATTAAAGGAGGGGGCGTGCTTTGGACAAAGACTTGCACGAAAATGTCATTAGATGATTACTTGGCATTAACGCCGTCATTTGCAGGGTAGACCTTTAGCCAAAGTTGGTTGCGAAAGCGATATTGCGGATCAATAGCCTTTTTCAGTTCAAAAAACTCCCCTGCACGCGGATAAGCAGCAACAAATTGCGCAGGAGTTTCCATTACTTGATAAGGCAAGTAATAGGCTCCACCGAACCCAATTGCCGCATCATTCATTTCGCGAGACCACTGTTCAACTACTTCTTGCGCTTCGTTGCTAGTGCCCTGCCGATAATAAACCACAAAGGCAAAGACTTCAGTTTTTGCCCAAGCTAATAGTGTGCCTGGATCTTGATGAGCGTGACGCACCGAAACATTGATGATCGTCGCATCATAGGCTTGAAAAATAGCGCGCATTTTTGGCACGAATTCATCAAATTTTTCTACAGGGACAAAATATTCTCGTAAGGCATAAGTAGTAGTTTTACGACTTGCTGGCTCTAGCTCACGGACATCATAGCTGGCTTCATAATTACGCCAGACCACCGGGGATGACACATAGATAACGGGATCAATTACATGCTCGCGCAACCAGAGCCCAACACCATAATCAGCAATCCAATCAACCACCTTGGGCCCCCAATAATATTCTGCATCGCGCGAAATTAAACGTGCCTCTTCGGTTAAGGGCAGCTGGGTGTCGTACCAAGTCACGGAACGCAATTGTTCGTAAGCCGGAGGATATATGTCAGCATTGGTAAAAACCGCACGGGTATCGTCGCGAATTTTTTCAAGAAAGAATTTTTTATATTC
>CAIOHY010000389.1 GCA_903858205.1 uncultured Cellvibrio sp. | reverse complement strand
TCGTCTAAAAGATAAAAGTGAAAATCTCCAACTTGTTGGGACAAAGTTGCAATCAAATCTTTAGCATTTTCCGCTTCATTGCGCAGGGGGACTAGCACTCCTGCGGTTTGATCGACAACAGCATCAGGGCTACGAATGAGAAAGAAATTAAGCGATGTCAGAGCCAGTAATGCAAGAGGCAAAATGTAGAGCAGTGAGTTAAAGATTTATGGCCTTCCGATCCATCGATTGAAAAAATATGGAGTAAGAAGTATTCCTAAAATCAAACCAGAGAACATTGCTATTCCGGGGCGGCCAAAGAAAAAGAGATTTCCCACAACTCCGGAGAAAAGAGTCCAAAATAAAATTATGTCAGCTGGAATTAGTGAGCCACTATTTTTGCGACGATCACGTGGTGTGAAGAAGTGAAGTATGGACATCAACGCCATGCCAGAGAGCAACCATCCAAATGTATTTGAAAGTGGAATCTCGGGTTGGAATGGAACATGTGCCCCAGTTACCTGCCATGTCCATCGACCGGCGCTGACCATTAGTGGATCTAAGAACAAATCCCATGCACACATGAGAGCTGCTCCATATAAAAATACCCAAGATTTTGCGATACGTCGGGCAGCTATTAGACATGGGTGAGCAATCATCAACCACGCAAATGGAACCACCAAAGGAACATCAAGGACTTTAGGTCCCAAAGTATCTGAATATAGGTAGTCTCCAAAGGGCCACCCTGTTGTTACACCAAGTTGTTCTATCCAAAATCCAAACAAGAGCGCAATAACAAGGAGTGTAAATCCATACCTAGCACCATAGACTGCAAAACCATGTAAAAACATTGCAGTTGCCGCTGTGTAGACAGATGTAATTGTTATGAAATCTAAAGCGAATCCATCGACAAGCGGATATGCAATTTGCATGGCAATTGTAAGTCCAAGAAATATAAAGATTAAAAGCGTTAAGAAAGGAGAGGTACTGCGACGCACAAATTTTCTTGGAGTGAATTGGCGCATAGACATAGGGATAATTCTGCCCTATAAATCTCGACCTACTTAATCAAACCCCGCTGTTCTAGTACTGCAAATCTGGCAAAAAGCTCTTCTGAATACCAGTTATAGCGTGCAGTATCTGCGATTGCCTTTTGATGGGCTTGTCCACGGTATGCAAAATCTCTAACGGCTGCAGCTGATTCCCACAGTGAAAAAGTCCCTTGCAATCCAATTGGGGCCTCTCCAATACCGATCGCGCCGACTAACCCTTCTGCAGATTTCAAAGAGATTGTTACTGGTGGTACTGATCGCCAAAATCGAAAATTCTGATGCCATTTAATCCGAGCACGTGTGATTGCAACAACTTGCCCGCTCCATGCCTTTGTCGACTCCCTTGTATCCACATCGTTTAACTCACTACTAAAGGGATCTTTTCTGGCCCATTTGCCATGTGAATAAATTGGAGAAAGCACTGCGCGAAATTCATTGACACTGTTTTTGCGCCACAGTGAAATCACGGGAGAGCGATCGAACGCTTCAATATCATCAACAACTGCAATTAATCCCCAACTCAATGGATCAGCATCTCGCGGAGTAAAGGTTTCACCCTTGCCTACTCCAAGAGATTTATGGAATCCAACATTTTTATCCCAAAAAAGAAATAGGCGATTTAAAGCCATGGATACAAGTGCGAAAGGAATTCTTGAGGGTTTAATCCTCCAAAAATAAGCGATGACCATCAAGGGCCGACAATCATGGGTCTTGCCCCCGTGCAGGAAACCAACTCAGTAAAAGACGTTGGATAAACAGCATGAGGATGTCCAGCTGCAGCCCACACAATTTCATAATCGTTTAAGGCTTCATCGATCAGAATTGTTGCTGGGGAAATCCAACCAAGTGGGGCAACGCCCCCTATGGCTTTTGAAACCTTCTCGAGTGGGGACATATTGTATGAGGTTCGAACTTGGTCTCTCATCAGAAATACCTTCGCCGTTATTTCTGTTCTTTTATGTCGGATTTCAAAATTCGATAAAAAGCAAATGTAATGATTAATGCTGGGATAACGTTCCAACGCTCATTAGCGCTTCGAGATGCTGCATTAGCAAGAATTCCCAATGCGCCCAGAATTACAAAAGCTT
>CAIOHY010000388.1 GCA_903858205.1 uncultured Cellvibrio sp. | reverse complement strand
GCGATTTTTTTGTCCTGCGATTTGGAGATGGTTGTCAGCGCTACTGTCGAGAAATAGCGAATGTGTTTTTTGCACATTCGCTATGAGATAAGGATGGATATCTATAGGTGCGTTTTTAACGGGCGACTACAGAGAGCTTGTTATTCCTCAACCCACTCCCAACGCAGTGGCTGGCCAAAGTCATCCAAAATGACTTTTTTGCGCGGGCGTGTTTTTTTGAGTTTTTGCGCCAGCTGGGGTTTTTTGCGCGCCTCTATTGCGGCGACTACATCGGGCAATGGCGTTCGATCTTCCTGGCTGTTGCCATCGAAGATGCTGATCAAGGGGCCATTGGCGTCCAGGCGACCACTCAGGCCGCGCGGGACTTGGTTGACATGCCCTCCTTTATGCAGGAACTCCTGGACTTGTTGCTCCAGTTCCTGATGCAGTTGGCGGCGGGTTTTGGTCGGTTTGATCATGTTGACAAATGTTTAAGGGATAAGGGTGGTGCCGACAAAAAGCGGCGATCTGCCAGCATAACAGCGCCGGCAGCGGCGGGGCAAATCGCGGCTGGGTATTGGCCTCGCATCGCAGCCTGCCTTTAGGTAAACTGCGCGACATTCTTATCACGCTCTAGTTGCGACCCCGGTGAGGTTTTGCGGGGTCGCTGCCCGATTCTCGCTCGCAACACAATGTCCAATCCACATGACTCAAGCCAGCTTAAAAATTACCGAGATCTTTTACTCCCTGCAGGGTGAATCCACGACTGTGGGTCTGCCGACCGTATTTGTGCGCCTCACCGGCTGCCCGCTGCGCTGCGGCTATTGCGATTCAGAGTACGCATTCTATGGCGGCGAGCGATTACTGCTTGATGAGATTCTTGCCAAAGTTGCCAGTTTTAAGCCGCGCTACATTTGCGTTACTGGTGGCGAGCCGCTGGCACAACGCGAATGCCTGACTTTGCTGACGGCCTTGTGCGACGCTGGCTACAGCGTATCGCTCGAAACCAGCGGCGCTTTGCCGGTGGATGATGTAGATCCACGCGTAGTCAAAGTCATGGATTTGAAAACGCCCGGCTCAGGTGAAGTCGGGCGCAACCGCTGGGAGAATATCCCGCTGCTCAGCACGCAGGATCAGATCAAATTTGTGATTTGCGATCGTTCCGATTACGAATGGGCGCGTTTCAAAGTGGATGAACATCAACTCGCCGAAAAAGTGGCAGAAGTGTTGTTTTCGCCGAGTTTTGGTCAGGTGACACCGCTGGCACTGGCGGAGTGGATTCTTGCCGATAATCTTCCCGTGCGTTTTCAATTGCAGTTACACAAACTCTTGTGGAATGACGCTCCTGGTCATTAATGAGCTGTACTCCTTTTTCTCGGATTTTATTTTCTGGTAGTGGTTATGACGCAAAAAAAAGCGGTAGTGCTGGTTTCCGGTGGTCTTGATTCCACTACGGTGTTGGCCATAGCGCGTAGCGAAGGTTATGCCTGCTACTCAATCAGTTTTGATTATGGCCAGCGGCACCGCTCTGAATTGCTCGCAGCCGAGCGCACTGCCCGGGCCTTGGGTGCTCTTGAGCACAAGGTAATTAAATTGGATTTGCGTTCCATCGGTGGTTCGGCGCTCACTGATGATGCGATTGATGTGCCTGAAGAAGAAACGGGCGGAATTCCCGTAACCTATGTCCCGGCGCGCAATACAGTGTTTTTATCGATTGCGCTTGGGTGGGCAGAAGTACTGGGGTGCGATGATATTTTTATCGGCGTCAACGCGGTGGACTTTTCTGGTTATCCCGACTGCCGGCCAGAATACATCGCCGCCTATGAAGCCATGGCTAATCTCGCAACGCGCGCGGGTGCTGAAGGAAATAAATTGCATATCCGCACACCGCTTATTCATTTAAGTAAAGCGGAGATAGTGCAGCTAGGAATTAAACTTGGAGTGGATTACAGCTTGACTGTGTCCTGTTATCAAGCGAATGATCAGGGCGAAGCTTGCGGCAGATGCGATAGTTGTCGTTTGCGCAAACAGGGTTTTGTGCAAGCAGGTATCGCCGACCCGACGCGTTATCAGCACTAAATTGGTAACAATTTTTTTAACAGTAGTTTTTTACAATGGTTTTTTTAACAATAGCCCCGCTCAATTAGTTGCTGCTCGAATTCCGCTATCGCCACGGGTCTTCCGAAAAAATAGCCTTGGAACATGGGGCAGCCATTCTGCTCCAGAAATCTTTTCTGCGCCTCTGTTTCTACCCCTTCAGCAATCACTTGCAAATTCATATTCTGTGCCATGGCGATAATCGTGCGAGCAATAATGGCATCGTTGGGATCAATCGCAATATCGCGCACAAAGGTTTGATCTATTTTTAATTGGTCGAGTGGCAGGCGTTTAAGGTAGGCCAGCGACGAGTAGCCAATACCGAAATCATCCATCGAAAAACCAATACCTTTATCTTGTAGTTGCTGCATTTTTTCGATGCTTTGATCAACATTTTTTAGCAGTGAACTCTCCGTTAGTTCGAGTTTGAGCAAACGCGGATTGATATTGCTCTCGCGCACAATGCTAAAGACATCATCAACAAAATTTGCCTGATTAAATTGAATAGGGCTGACATTGACTGCGATGCTGAGGTTGGCGAATCTTGGTTCCTGGTTCCACTTTCGCAATTGTTCGCAGGCTTGATGGATAACTTGTTTTCCGATAGCGATAATCAAGCCGGTTTGCTCCGCTACCGGAATAAAGTCGGCAGGTGAAATCATCCCATTGATCGGATGTTGCCAGCGTAACAACAATTCCGCACCGATTGCTTTTCCATGATTATCAACTTGCACTTGGTAGTAGGGAATAAGCTGGTGAGTGGATTCATGGGCTATGCGCAAATCCGCTTCAATGGCTGCACGTTTTTCCAAGTGCGATTGCATGTTCGGGTCAAAAAAGCGAATGGCGTTGCGGCCGCTGTCTTTTGCTTGGTACATAGCAACATCGGCGTGGCGCAACAAATCATCGATACTGCGCGTTTGGCCTTTAAATAAGTTTACGCCAATACTGATGGTGCAATGGAATACCGATTGTTGGAGCGGGTAGGGAAGGTTGATCAAATCATGCAATTCCTCGGCACGCTTCTTGGCTTCCCGGGCTGCGGTTTCTGCATCGTCTCCCAAATTATCGAACACCACTACAAATTCATCGCCACCCAAGCGCGCTGCTAAATCAGTTGCGCGAATAATGCTGCTGATACGCTCAGCAACCTGCGCGAGCAATTGGTCGCCGATGTGATGTCCGCGAGTATCGTTGAGCAATTTAAAATGATCGATATCGATAAAAAGAAGTGCGCCGTGTTGATTGGTGCGCTCGCTTTGTGCGGTGAGTAATTTAAGCCGGTCTTGCAGCATGCGGCGGTTAGGCAGGCGCGTAAGCGGATCAAAAAACGCAAGGTTAAATATTTTTTCCTGATCCTGAGCTCGGCGCAATTCGCCACCGATGCGATCAGCAAAAATTAAGAGAAGCGAACTAATTTGTGGGGAAATAGGCAGCGGATGTTCAGCGAGCAATGCCAAAATACCCGTCAGTTTTCCTTGGGCATTCTTGATGCCTACGCCAAGGTAGCTGTCGATATTGTGTTGCTGCAGAAAGTTATCATGTGGGTATTGTCGCAGCGCTCCAGAACTCATGAAACAAAAGTTCTCCGCCATAACCTCATTGTTGGGGGTATTCTCGAGTGCATGGGTTATGTTGGGTTGTACTTGGCCATTAATCAAATAAGTATGTGTGGTAGCTTCATTTGGATTGTGAGTATTGATCAAACTAATGATTGAATGTTGTGCGCCAATAGCGTCGGCGAGCGCGGTCAGAATCGTGACAAAAAAATCGGGCGCCGACGCGGCATCAGCGGCGGCAGCGGTAAGGGCTAAATCCAGCCCTTTGCGTTCGGTAATATCTTGTACTGTGCCCTGTAGGCTCGTGCCTTGGGTGTCTTCAATAGTGTCGCCCTGAATTTGCAGCCAGAATTTTTTTCCGCCAATTTCAATGCGAGTCTGCAGCGCAAGGGGCTTGTGGTATCGCAGGCTTTCTGCGAGCGCACTGGCGATAGAATTGCGGTCATCAACATGGATAAATTGGTTGATAAAGTCCGTCATTTTTGCGTGCAGAAATTCACTGGGTAACGCGAATATTTCACGCATTGAATGACTGAAACTGTAATTGTCGGTGTGCGGATCCCAGCTCCAGTGTGCAACACGCGCCATGAGCTGTGCACTTTCCAATCGTTGTTCGCTTTCGCGCAACGCTTCTTCAACTTGTTTGCGCTCTGCCAATTCTTGTTCGACTTGTAACAGCGCTTTGCGTTGAGGGCCTAGGTCGATATCGAGACAATACATTTCCTTGCTGTCGGGTGTATCAATGAGTACATGATTGGAGTAGACCCAGACTTCATTGCCTTGCGCGTCTTTTAGTGCGAGCTCGCCCGATGGAATTGCCAAGTCTTTATCGTGCCAGTCTTCAATTGCCTGATGCACGCCTTCACGCATGAAACCGGGGATAATCAAGTCTTCCAGTTTTTTTCCCATCGCATCCGCAGCATTGAAACCGTAGAGATCTTCACTGGCTTTGTTCCAGAAAATCACCTCGTGGAAGCGGTTGTATCCTTGGACCGCGATGTTGCGGGTCGCTTCAAAAATATTACGAAAACGCTGTTCGTTAGCGAGATCAGTCTGATGGGTGCGCACGCGTTTGGTGATGTCGCGGGCAAGGCAAATAAATCGGTCATCCTCGCGGCGGCTGCCGGCGCGCTTGGCGATGGAAAGCTCGTACCACAGTGTTGCACCACCCTGCTCAATACGGATGCTTTTTCCTTGCGAGATGCCCCAGTTATCCGCCTCACTCAGTGCGCTCATCCAGACGGAAACTGATGATGATGCCAATGTTTCAGAGAGATTTCTGCCAAGTACATCGGGCGCTGAGAGTGTGTGGTGTTCATTGGTACCATTGAACGACAGCACCTGCCCTAATCGATCAATTTCAAATAACAAATCCGGAATTGCATGCAGGACTGCTTCGAGATGTTTTTTTTGATTTTCTTGCTCTTGGTCGGACTCGCCTAGCCTGTGTGTGGTGGTGGCAATTTCTGTATGTGCAGCAGTAATCATCATCCCGAGCATAGCCATGCTGGCGGCGTAAAGCCAAATTACCCAGTAGCTTAGCTGTTGCGATGGAAGGTGGAATGGCCCAAGTTCATTCACCGTCGACCAAATTGCCAAAAAGCTGAAGCCGATTGTAGTCAAAGCGCAGCCCAATAAACCAAACGAAAGTGCGGCCCAAGCAACGCAAACAAAACTTGTGAAGACGATGGGTAAATGAAGTCCGTTCGTAAAATTATTGAGCGGAAAGCAAGCTAGTCCTACCAATAGACTCGTTGCGAAAACAACAACAAAATCCAGATTGCGGCTTAACACTTTGTCGATATTTGTGCGATTTATGTTGACGAGGAGTGGCGTTGCCAGGAATACGCCTAAACTGTCACCCATCCACCACACCAATGTTGTGTAAAAGCCGGATTCAAATGAACCCTGATTAGAATTGTTGAGAGTAAATCCGCCAATAATCGCAGACACCAACATGCCCACAGCTCCTAGCAGCAGGAAGCAGGCTGTATTGGTTCGATGTAATTGGTTGAGGTTGCATTTGGCTTGACGCAACAACCAAAGAGCGGCCAGTGGACCAAGGGTGCCTCCTGACGCGATTAGCAGATTTGTGACCAGATCAGAACCGCTAAACATTTGCAGGGTCAGTGCCGCAGCAAATACGGATGGCCAGAGGTGTGGTGACCAACGATAAAAGGCCGCCAGGGCGATACCGCTTGGCAGCCAGAAGAGCGTGACCCTGTCGTTTTCGAAGGGCACACAATGGCCTAACAAGCCGGTTAGGCTATAAGCCAAAAATACCATTAAAAATTGAGCGAGCCTGGATGGATTGGGCTGCGAAATTCCTTCCCCGGGAGAGGCAAAAAGCATGCGTCGTTCTCATTATCGACTAGGGCGACTAATTCAGTAATATTCGCAGATTGACTTCGATGCTATAGATCTCAGTAAATCGCTTTAATAATAGGTTAGATTTGACGCCGTTGTCGTGAAAGTGTTGTCCTTCAGAAAAATCGTTACTCTCGCATCCCTGTGTTTTCGTAAATGTGCTGTTTAAGTTAACAAAAAGCACCTTTAATAACCAATCAATCTTTGGCTCGTGCCTATTGTGCATAAATCCATAAAAAAGGCTTGTTTTTTTAGCCTAAAACATTATTATACGCGCCTCGCATTTGGGGTCGTTAGCTCAGTCGGTAGAGCAGTTGGCTTTTAACCAATTGGTCGCTGGTTCGAATCCAGCACGACCCACCATATTTTGTACTAGAAAGAAAAAAAGGGCGCTTCGTAAAGCGCCCTTTTTTATTGGGCAAAAATCTGGTCAGCAGGTCGCTGTGCACTGTTATTTAACCGCCAATCAATCTGCTGCTCTGTGATAAAATTGCCCGCAAAATTTCTGCCCGTTATTGCGGGTAAGCTTGAGTGAGGCGATGACATGTCTGAGTTTTTGAATCTGGCCGCGCGCGATATCGCCGCTGAAGATCTGGTCAAACAACACCTTGCCCGTGTTTGGAGTGCGCCCCAATACACGCCCGAGCAAGAGGCTGACTACAAGCTCCGCATCAAAGCCCTACTTAAACAACATAACGCTGTTCTCGTAGCGCATTACTACACCGATCCGTTAATTCAAGCGCTCGCCGAAGAGACGGGCGGTTGTGTATCTGACTCGCTGGAAATGGCGCGTTTCGGTAAAAATCATTCGGCCGATACTTTGATCGTCGCCGGTGTAAAGTTTATGGGCGAGACCGCCAAAATCCTCACACCAAACAAGCGTGTGCTCATGCCCACGCTTGAGGCAACTTGCTCGTTGGACCTTGGTTGTCCTATCGATGAATTCTCTGCCTTCTGCGACCAGCATCCTGATCGCACTGTAGTGGTCTATGCCAATACGTCTGCCGCTGTAAAAGCACGTGCGGATTGGGTGGTCACTTCCAGTATTGCGTTGGATGTAGTGGATTATCTGGATCGTCAGGGTAAAAAAATCCTCTGGGCACCAGATAAGCACCTCGGTGCTTACGTGCAGCAAAAAACCGGTGCCGATGTGCTCTTGTGGGACGGTGCCTGTATCGTCCACGAGGAGTTCAAAGCGAAAGGGGTGGAGGATCTCAAGATCCTGTATCCCGATGCTGCGGTGTTGGTGCACCCTGAATCTCCCAAAGCAGTTGTGGATTTGGCCGATGTCGTCGGCTCAACATCGCAGTTGATCAAAGCAGCGCAAACCCTGCCCAATCGCGAATTTATCGTTGCGACGGATCAAGGCATTTTCTACAAAATGCAACAGGTCAATCCCGATAAAATTTTCCATATCGCGCCCACCGCTGGCAGTGGTGCAACCTGTCGCTCCTGCGCTAATTGCCCCTGGATGGCAATGAATGTGCTGGATAACTTAGCAACAGTATTTGAGCGTAGCGATAACGAAATCCATGTTGATCCCGAGCTGGGCAGGTTGGCGATGATTCCCCTGCAGCGCATGCTCGATTTTAAAAAATAAGGATTCACTGCCTCTTGATGGTGTTTTGCTTGTTTCGTCTGGCCCCACTCAGTACCATGGCGCCTTTCGTTATTTCGTCACCCTGATTTTCCAACTTTTTTCGCTACTTTATTTCGCTAGCTAACGGAGCTCCCGATGATTCAAGGCAGTATGGTTGCCCTGGTAACCCCGATGAATGCAGACAATTCCCTCGACTGGGCGAGCCTGCATAAGTTGGTGGATTGGCATCTGGAGCAAGGTACTCATGCCATAGTTGCAGTGGGCACGACGGGTGAGTCACCCACCTTGAATGTGGATGAGCATTTAGCCGTGATTAAAAAAGTTGTCGATCAAGTCAATGGACGCATTCCGGTGATTGCGGGTACCGGCGCAAACTCTACTTCTGAAGCGGTCGAGTTGACGCAAGCAGCGAAAGATCTTGGCGCTGATGCGTGCTTGCTGGTAACTCCCTACTACAACAAGCCTACTCAAGAAGGCTTGTTTCTTCATCATGCCCATATTGCCCAAGCCGTTTCTATTCCGCAGTTTCTCTACAACGTCCCCGGTCGCACGGGTGTGGATATGAAACCGGAAACGGTTCTGCGTTTGGCTCAAGTACCAAATATCATCGGTATCAAAGAGGCAACGGGTGATCTTGCGCGCGCCAAATTGCTGATTGAACAAGCCCCCTCCAGCTTTGCGATTGTCTCCGGTGACGATGAAACGGCCGTTGATTTAATTCTTTTAGGCGGTAAAGGGGATATTTCTGTCACGGCGAATGTCGTACCTGCGGCCATCGCGCGTATGTGTGAATTGGCCTTGGCTGGTAATGCCGAAGAAGCCCGCGCGATTAATAATCGTTTGCTGCCTTTGCATACTGCCATGTTTGTTGAATCCAACCCGATTCCCGTGAAATGGGCTGTTGAGCAATTGGGTTTGATCCAATCGGGTATTCGCCTGCCGCTGACGCGTTTGTCAGAGCAGTATCACCAACAGGTTAAAACGGCCATGCAGGCTGCCGGGATTTAATCCAATCCCTGCTTGCAGGTTGTCGATGAGATGATTCATGAGTCCAATTAAAGCAATGACGGTAACAACAACTTCTTTATTGTCGATCAAACGCCCGTTCCTGGCGTTAATGGTTGCCAGCCTGACAGTTTCCCTCTCCGGTTGCGGCATGTTTTTTGGCGACGAAGGCGTATTCCGCAATCGTGAACGCGATTACGTCAAGGCCGACAATATCCCGCCGTTGGTATTACCGGCGGGTAAAAAATCGGAAACCATGGGCGAGCTTTATCCTATCCCACCGATTACCGCGACTGACTTTGGTTACGACCCGACCGCCGATGATTATGAAATACCGCGCCCTATGCCCTTGTCGGCAAACCTGGAGCAGGAAAACGTCAAGATCCAGCGCGTTGGCAGCGAGAGCTGGATTCTGCTGAATGCCGCGCCCGGCGAAGTCTGGCCGCGTATCCGCAACTTTCTCAATGTAAACACTCTGGCGGTGAGCAAAGCGGATATCGGCAAAGGCATTATTGAGACCAGTTGGTTGCAGTTCAAAACTGATCTATCGACCTATGATCGCTATCGCCTCCAGATCGATCAAGGTGTGCAGCCGGAAACGACAGAAGTTCATATTACGCACATGAGTGTGCCCGTCGCTGAAAAACCAGCGGCTGATATGGGATGGCCGCGCCGTTCGGTAAACCCTGAGCGCGAAAAGTGGATGTTGGATGAGTTGGCCGCAACCCTCGCGAGTGAAACGGCTGAAGGCGGTACGTCATTATTGGCACAGGCAATCGGTGGTTCAGTAAAAGCCAATTTGGGTGTGTCGCGCAGCGAACCCATCATGACCATCAAGCTGGATCGCCAGCGTGCCTTTGCGACCTTAACTTATGCGGCCAAGCGCGATGGTTTCACCACCTTTGATGTGGACACAGAAGCTGGTCTTTTTTATGTTCACTACATCAACCCAGAAGATGCCAAGCCAGGCTGGTTCAGACGTACTTTCCGTATCGGTCTTAATCCCAAGCCGCCAACATCGCCTTACACTGTGGCGCAAATCAAAACCAATATGCTGACTGGCGATGCATTTGAAAAAGCGCCGCGGTCCGATCGGGATGAGGAAAAAGTGCTGCCAGATGCGCCCGGATACCTGGTGGTAGTGACCGGCACTGAAGGAAACTTTGTAGTGCGGGTGCGCGATCCTTATGGCAAGCGTTTAACGCCGCACGAAGCACGCGAGTTGCTGACGGTTCTGCGGAGAAACCTGATCTAGTGCTGGCTCCGTTGCGCTTTGCATCACTGGGCAGCGGTAGCCGAGGTAACTCTACTTTGGTGGAGTGGAGCGCGGGTACGCTCTTGATTGATTGTGGATTTAGCGTCAAGGAAGCCAATCAACGGCTTGAGCGCTTGGGCAAGCGCGCTGAAGATCTGACAGCCATACTGGTTACTCACGAGCATGCGGATCATATCAAGGGCGTCGCTACTCTCGCGCGGCGCTATGATCTGCCGGTCTATATGACCCCTGGTACCTATCACAGCCGCAATTTGGGTGAACTGCCAGATCTGCGCTTGATAGAAGCCTATACTCCATTTGTATTGAATGATTTGCACATTACGCCCGTGGCAGTGCCTCACGATGCGCGTGAGCCAACCCAGTTCGTCTTTGAACATGCCGGCATACGGCTAGGGATCCTAACTGACCTGGGCAGCATTACTGCTCATGTTGAAGCGCATTATCAAGACTTGGATGCGATGGTATTGGAAGCGAATCACGACCCGGTGATGCTCGCGTCGGGTTCTTACCCTCCTTCACTTAAGCAGCGTGTGGGAGGGTTGTGGGGGCATTTGAGCAACCAGCAGGCGGCAGGATTTTTACAGCGACTCAACTGCGCGCGATTGCAACATTTGGTGGTGGCGCATATTAGCCAACAAAATAATTCGCTGGAGTTGGCGCAAGCCGCTTTGGCACCTGTCACGGCCGAGGTCAAACAAGTGACCTTTGCGTGTCAAAACCAGGGTTTTGACTGGTTGTCGGTTTCTTAACTACCGTTTTTATTTCTCAATAGATACTTTTGAATAGCAGGCCTATCAATGGAAAAGCGCGAACAACTCTACGCTGGCAAAGCCAAATCCATCTACAAGACAGACGATCCTGATCACGTGATCATGTTATTCCGCAACGATACTTCCGCGTTTGACGGCAAACGTATCGAGCAACTTGATCGCAAAGGCATGGTGAACAACAAATTCAATGCGTTTATCATGACTAAATTGCAGGAAGCCGGTATTCCTACGCACTTTGTCAAACTGCTGTCAGACACGGAAGTGTTAGTAAAAACCATGCAGATGATTCCGGTTGAGTGCGTAGTACGTAACCTCGCTGCTGGTTCCTTGGTGCGCCGTTTGGGGGTGCAGGAGGGCCTTGAGTTGAATCCCCCCACCTTTGAACTCTTTTTGAAAAATGATGCGCTCGGCGACCCAATGGTCAATGAATCGCACGTGCAATCCTTCGGCTGGGCGACACCCGAGCAGTTGGCTCGCATGAAAGAATTAACCTTCAAAATCAATGCGGTACTTAAGGATTTGTTTGCCTCAGGCAATATGTTGTTGGTGGACTTCAAAGTGGAATTTGGTCTACACAAAGGTGAAGTGATTCTTGGTGACGAGTTCTCACCCGACGGCTGCCGTTTGTGGGATAAAGACACTCGCGAAAAATTGGATAAGGACCGTTTCCGCCAAAACCTTGGCAATGTTGTCGAGTCTTACGAAATGGTCGGTCAGCGTTTGGGATTAACCTTTTAATTAAAGCGTCCTGCTGCGGCAAAAAGGGGCTTCGGCCCCTTTTTTTGTTGCAGATGAATTTTAGCGATTAGTATCTATACTCAAACCAACACCTCATTGGCAACGCCCTCAATAGCTAACATCATGGAGAAACAACAGTGAACGAACGCCGCGTGTTTGAGCGAACCTCTACTTCAGTACGAGTTGAAATGTCGCATCCAAGTTTTGGAACCATTGTCGGTTTCGCCAAAGATATCTCTGATGGCGGTGCCCAGGTGCAAATTGAAAACCAGGTGTGCCCGCCAATCGGCACGGAAGTGTCGGTTAAGTTTAAAAAAGCAGTGGGGGCGATTAACGCTGAGCCCGTGCGTATGCGAGTGGTTCATCAACTGCGTAACACAATTGGTTTAATGTTTGTGCGGGGCGCGGTCTAACGGCGCACTGTCTTTAACTTAGATGGAGCACTGCGCTGGCAGTATTAAATCCAGTTTCTGGTTGTTCAGATTTTGTTGTAGCTGCTGTAAGTCTTTACATGTCAAAGATGGGTTCTTGTCCAAATGTAATTGATTTAGATGCAGTAGGTGTAAAAGTGGCGCCGGATTTTTAATCTGATTATTCGAAAGTATCAATTTTTCCAAGCGTCCCAATTTCCCGATTTCGCTAATGTCTGCTAGTTGATTGTCCGCCAAATTAAGTTCTTTCAATGCGAAAAATTTATCCAGTCCAGCAAGGGATTTGATGCCTGCATTACTGCAGTTCAATCGTGTTAAATCTTCAGCGCTGGTAACATGCAAATCATAAATTGTTTGCTCTACACAATCGCGCAATTGTGCATCGGCGATTTGATAATCCTTAAAAATCGATGGTGGCGTATAGACAACATTTTCGTTGACGCTCACGGAATAATTTTTACATCCACTAGTCAATAAACTGGTGACTAGCCCACAAAAAAGTAACAAAGATTTGTTGTGCATATGGAGTTTCTCTAAGTGGCGGCGGAAAATTGCGCCGCGCATTCATGCTAATGATGTGGCCACTGTAATCAGATATCTGTTCGGCAGCAATCATAGAATTCAGTATTTATTCAGTTCCAATATTCAACAATCACCACACATAACCGGGTTATCGTCATCCCTTGCTGTTAGTTTTTTTGGAGATTCCTTGTATGAAATATATCCTCGCTATTTTGCTGTCATTTGCCATTGTTGGTTGTACTACAACTGACCCTTATACCGGCGAACAAAAAACCAGTAAAACCGCAAAAGGTGCCGGTATAGGCGCACTCGCAGGCGCTGTATTGGGTGCAGCTACAGGCGATAACAAAAAAGATCGTCGCGAACGCGCATTAAAAGGCGCTGTATTGGGCGGTGTGATTGGTGGTGGCGCCGGTAATTATATGGACCGTCAGGAAGCTAAATTGCGCGATGAGTTGCAAGGCACCGGCGTTCAAGTGAGGCGCGAAGGCAATAACCTCTACTTGGTGATGCCAGGAAACATCACGTTTGCTACCGGTAATTCCGATATACGTTCAGACTTTTTCGATGTATTGAACTCTGTAGCCAAAGTGCTGGCTGAGTTCAATCAAACCTCGATCAAGGTAAGCGGCCACACTGACTCTACAGGCAGTGATTCCATCAACCAACCGCTCAGCGAGCGCCGCGCGGATAGCGTTGCAATGTATTTGCGCAGCCAGAAGGTGAGCAGTTCACGTATCCAGTCATACGGTTATGGCTCACGCTACCCGGTCGCCAGCAACGATACAGCGACGGGCCGCGAAGCCAATCGTCGCGTAGAGTTGGAATTGGTTCCTAACGAATAAGCAGTAAACAAGATTGTTTAACAAAAGCCGCTCGGGTAACCGCAGCGGCTTTTTTGTTAGAAAAAATCATAATAAACAATGACTTAAAAGAATGTGCTAATTTTTTAGCATATAAAGCTTGACGCAAAGCTTGGTGGTGCTAAATTATTAGCATAATGCTAAAAAAGCAGCATTAAATTAAATCCCATTTAGGTAAAGCTATGACACTGGACGATTTGGATAAAACCGGCGCTGCGCAACTCAGCCGCCGCGAGCGACAAATAATGGATGCCCTGTTTGAGGCGGGTGAGCTATCGGCTCAGGATGTCCGCGCCGCCATTCCCGATGCACCCGGCTATTCAGCCGTACGTGCCTTACTTGCAAAATTGGTGGAAAAAAAGATCGTCGATTTTCGCGAAGAGGGCCCGCGCTATATTTATTTTCCCGTAGTAGCACAGGAAGAAGCGCGAATTTCCGCGTTGCAAAAAATGCTCAAAACTTTTTTTGGCGGATCAACCGCTGCAGCAGTAAATGCACTGTTGGGGATGAATAAAGAAAAACTCAGTTCAGAAGAGATAGATAAACTGCAGCAAGCAATTGACTCTGCAGCAAAAGCTGAAACCTCAGCGAGACAACAATAAAAACAACCAGGGCAATATTATGAGCTCGTCTATTTTTATCAGTGTGATTGTTACCGGTTTTATCAAGCCGTTAATGATTTTGTTGGTGATGAGTGCGCTCTGGATATTGCTGCGTAAAAAATCTGCGGCTTTGCAGCACTTCGTATTGAGTTTGGGAGTAATCAGTATTCTGCTGTTGCCATTCTGTGCTGGCGCACTGCCGCAAATCGACTGGGCGAGATATCCATCGCTGGCGAATATTATGCTGGTTCCGGTCAGTTGGTTCGATGACATCAATACCTTTCTTCAAAACGGTATCAGTCAGCAAATTTTGTTTGCTTTAGTTGGGCTCTATTTGCTGATAGCGACATGGATATTGTTTTATTTGTTGTTGGGAATTATTGGCCTTTTTGTGCAAACAATGCGCGCGCAAAAAATTAGTGCGCCCGGTGTAATTGCGCAACTCAATGAGCTGCGTGAGTTGCTAGATATCTCGCGCAAAATTGATATTGTCAGCTCGCGCTCAGTAGATTCCCCGCAAACCTGGGGGTTATGGCGCCCGGTAATTATGTTGCCGCGCGATGCCCTGTTGTGGGATCAAGATAAACAACTCAGCGTACTCATCCATGAGCTGGGCCATATCGCACGCTGGGATTGGTTGACTACCTTGTTGATAAAAATTACCTGCGCCTGTTTTTGGTTTTTGTTGCCGCTCTGGTGGATGGCGCAAAAAATCTATCAGCAGGCAGAGTTGGCTTGCGATGATTACATTTACAAATTACGTAATAAACAAGTGGCCTATGCGAAAAATTTACTAGCCATTGCAAGTGGTCATTCGAATGGGAGTCCAGCAAGTCAGGGTTTGCAGATGCGCGGTCGATCACCCATCGCTGAGCGTATTTTGGCGATTTTGGATCAACAACGTCCCCATCAAACAGTGCCTATGGATGCCGCTCAATATTGGCTGATTTGTGGTGGTTTCTTATTAGTGCTGGTTGCCAGTGTGCAATTGATGCCGCTGCAACAGCAGTTGCGTGCTCAAAGCATCGCTTTTTTACACATTGAATTTCCACAATCCAATACGCGTGAGCAAGAGCAAAACGCGCTGCGCACCGAACCATTCAGTTGGGAGTTATTGCAACAATTAAAGCCCGCCTCCTACGAATATCCAGCGCAAGTTGATTTGCCGATGGAGATTGAAACTCTGCATCTGCGGGTCGCCAAACCGACAGCGTTTGAACTCAAACAACTCGCTATGTTACAGAATGCCGACAATGTTTTGATTGAGCAGCCACAACGGATTCCCGATATTCAGATTGAAGGTTTTTTGCCAATTGAAATGGTTACACCTGAGTATCCTGCTAAGGCTTTGCAAAAAGGTATTGAAGGATGGGTGCGGGTGGAATTTATCATAGATGCCAACGGCAACATCCAGAATCCGATAATTGTAGATCGTTCACCCTCGCGCATATTTGATCGCGCAGTGTTGGCAGCTT
>CAIOHY010000387.1 GCA_903858205.1 uncultured Cellvibrio sp. | reverse complement strand
CGACAACTTAAAAGCGGCGCTTTTAATCACAAGTTGAAAGCGTTTGGTAGCTAACCGCTAGTTGATAGCAGGGGATTTGCCTGAGTCCCCAATGATTAAGGTGAGTGGAATGCAAGACAGCATTATGGAGCAATTTTGGAGTACGTCTCACATCTCTGGTGGGAACGCTGCTTATGTCGAAGAGCTCTACGACACATATTTACACAATCCTAATGCCGTTCCTGAAGAATGGCGCAATTACTTCGATCAGTTACCCCGTATCAATGGTGTCCTGACTCAAGATACTCCCCATTCGGTTATTCGCGCTCAATTTGAACAATTAGGCAAATCACGTGTTCGCACAGTTGCTGTTGCTGGTGGTTCGGTTAGTGCTGAGCACGAACAAAAACAAATTAAGGTAGTGCAACTTATCAGTTCCTACCGCTTCCGCGGGCACCAGAAGGCCCAGCTCGATCCATTGGGATTGATGACGCGAGATCCAGTTGCTGATTTGGAGTTAGGTTTTCACGGTCTCACCAATGCAGATTTGGATACTGTTTTTAATACTGGCAGTTTGTTTATTGGTAAGGAGCAAGCAACCCTTCGTGAAATTATTGAAGCACTAGAGAAGACCTATTGCGGTCATATCGGTGCCGAGATAATGCACATTACGCCGCTTGCCGAAAAACAGTGGTTACAGCAACGGCTTGAGAGCGTTCGCTCGAATCCTGAGTTCAGCAAAGAGCAGCGCCTTGCTTTGCTTGAGCGCCTCACTGCGGCGGAAGGCCTTGAGCGTCATCTTGATAGTAAATACCCAGGTACCAAACGTTTTGGCCTTGAAGGCGGTGAAAGTTTTATCCCCCTAGTTGATGCCTTGGTAAAGAGAGCGGGCACATACGGTGCAAAAGAAATTGTATTGGGCATGGCACACCGTGGTCGTCTTAACGCGTTAATTAACGTATTCGGTAAGAGCCCTGCCGAATTGTTTGCTGAATTTGACGGCAAGCGTTCATTGAATACCTCCGGAGATGTGAAATATCACTCGGGTTTTTCGTCAAACGTAATGACCCCTGGTGGCGAATTGCATATGGCGATGGCATTTAACCCTTCACACTTGGAAATTGTATCCCCCGTAGTGGAAGGATCTGTGCGTGCTCGCCAGGACCGCCGTAACGATAAAGCAGGTGCCAAAGTGGTTCCTATCAACGTGCATGGTGATGCCGCCTTTGCAGGTCAAGGCGTGGTTATGGAAACATTTCAAATGTCCCAGACCCGCGCGTATGGCACAGGTGGAACTTTACATATTGTTATCAACAATCAGGTTGGTTTCACTACCAATAAACGCGAAGACGCACGTTCGACCGAGTATTGCACCGACGTTGCCAAAATGATCGAATGTCCGATCTTCCACGTGAATGGGGATGATCCGGAGGCGGTGTTATTTGTGGCGCAGTTGGCGATGGATTATCGCTACGAATTCAAAAAGGACGTGGTAATCGATTTGGTTTGTTATCGTCGTCGCGGCCATAACGAAACTGATGAGCCGTCAGCAACCCAGCCATTGATGTACCAAATTATCCGCAGTATCAAAACGACACGCACACTTTATGCCGAGAAGCTGGTCGCAGCTGGTCTACTCACTCAGTCTGCGGCAGATGACATGACTACGGTTTATCGCGCAGCCTTGGATCGAGGTGAAAATGTTGCCAGTGGTTTGGTAAGCGAGCCTGATCGCAGCTTGTTTGTAGACTGGTCTCCTTACATCGGTCACGATTGGGAGACACCGGCAAATACCGGCTGTGACCTTAAAGTATTGCAAGCTGCAGCCAACAAAATGTGTGAAATTCCTGATGGCATTGTGTTGCAGAAGCAAGTTGAAAAAATCTACGAAGATCGACGCAAAATGGCTGCTGGCGCCTTGGCGCTTAACTGGGGTATGGCCGAAACCTTGGCTTATGCAACCTTGGTCGAGCAGGGCTTTCAGATTCGCATGACCGGTCAAGACGTTGGTCGCGGAACCTTCTCCCATCGCCACGCGGTAATACATAGCCAGAAAGACGGTTCAGCTTATGTACCGCTCGCCAATATGTCCCCAAACCAGCCATCGTTCGAGTTATTTGATTCCTATTTGTCCGAAGAGGCGGTGTTGGCCTTTGAGTATGGCTACTCAACTACATCGCCAACCGGTTTAGTGATTTGGGAAGCACAGTTCGGTGACTTCGCCAACGGCGCCCAAGTCGTTATCGACCAATTTATTACCAGCGGCGAGCATAAGTGGGGCCGTTTGTGTGGCTTAACAATGTTGTTACCACACGGTTACGAGGGGCAGGGGCCAGAGCACTCGTCTGCGCGTCTTGAGCGTTTTATGCAGTTGTGTGCAGAACACAATATTCAGGTTTGTGTACCAACTACACCGGCACAGGTATTCCACATGTTGCGGCGCCAGGCTATTCGCCCGATGCGTCGCCCATTGATCGTGATGAGCCCGAAATCCTTGCTGCGTCATAAACTGGCAACCTCCACGTTGGAAGAGTTGGAAAATGGCAGCTTCCAGAATGTGATCGGCGATAACACCGTTGATCCGTCGAAAGTTGAACGCGTTATTTTGTGCAGCGGTAAGGTCTATTACACTCTGCTCGAAGAACGATCAGCGCGCAATCTTGAGAATGTTGCCTTAATTCGCTTGGAGCAGCTGTACCCTTTCCCGGAAGAAGAATTGAAGGCAGCCATGCTGCCCTTCAAGGGGATAAAAGATATCTTCTGGTGTCAGGAGTGTCCTATGAATCAGGGTGCTTGGTACGGTAGTCAACATCACATCCGTCATGTTGTTAGCGAGGTATATGGTGCCTCAATGCAGCTTCAATATGTCGGTCGACCAGCCTCTGCAGCTCCTGCATCTGGGTATATGTCGGTGCATATCGAAGAAGAAAAACGTTTTGTGAATAAAGCACTCACCGTGTGAGTGCTTTTCTAACTGATTTATTGATCAAACAATCCTAGCGCTACAGAGAGATGGAATAGCATGAGTATCGAAATCAAAGCCCCTACCTTCCCTGAATCCGTTGCCGATGGCACGGTAGCAACCTGGCACAAAAAGCCGGGCGAAGCCGTCAAGCGCGATGAGTTGATCGTTGATATTGAAACCGACAAGGTTGTGTTGGAAGTTGTTGCACCTGCCGATGGCAGTATCGCTGAAATCATTAAAGGTGAAGGCGAGACCGTATTGAGTAATGAAGTGATTGCCCGGTTTGTTGAAGGTACTGCTGCAGGTGCTCCCGCTGTTGCAGCTGCTCCTGCAGCAAATGCTCCGGCTGCCGTTGCTGCAACTGCTGAAAAATTGGTAAACCCTGCTGCACGTAAGATGGCCGAAGAAAACAACATCAATACCGCTGTTGTCGCTGGGAGCGGTAAAGATGGTCGCGTCACCAAAGAGGATGTTGCCAACCATTTGAAATCAACCCCAGTGGTGACTGCTACTGCAGCAGCAGCCCCAGTTGTTGCAATTGAAGCTGTCGGTGATCGTGTTGAGAAGCGCGTGCCTATGACAAGGCTGCGCAAGCGTATTGCCGAGCGCCTTCTTGAAGCTTCCAGCACTACAGCAATGCTGACTACGTTTAACGAAGTGAACATGGCTCCGGTAATGGCGCTGCGCGCAAAATACAAAGACCAATTCGAAAAGGCGCATAACGGCTCACGCTTGGGTTTTATGAGTTTCTTTGTAAAAGCCGCCGCTGAAGCACTGCGTCGTTTCCCTGTGGTAAACGCATCTATCGATAACAACGATGTTGTTTATCATGGTTACCAAGATATAGGTGTTGCAGTATCGACTGAAAAAGGCTTGGTAGTTCCTGTTTTGCGTAATGCAGAAAATATGAGCTTGGCAACGATCGAAAATACTATTCGCGATTTCGGTTTGCGCGCACGTGATGGCAAACTCGGCATCGAAGAAATGTCTGGTGGCACTTTCACTATTACCAATGGCGGTGTGTTTGGTTCGCTCCTGTCTACGCCAATTTTGAACTTGCCTCAGTCTGCAATTTTGGGCATGCACAAAATTCAAGAGCGCCCGATGGCGGTTAATGGCAAGGTGGAAATTCTGCCCATGATGTATTTGGCGCTCTCGTACGATCACCGTTTGCTTGATGGTAAAGAGGCTGTGCAATTCCTCGTGACCATTAAAGATTTGTTGGAAGATCCAGCGCGCATTCTTTTAGAAATATAAGATGTTGGAAATTTAATTTGTTTTTTTGAAACGCTTCTGGCAACCCAGGAGCGTTTTTATGTGAAGGGTTACCGCTCACAAGGTTGTAGCCGACAGTTAATAATTTAGGAACATTGTTATGTCTGAAAAATTTGATGTGATAGTTATCGGTTCTGGCCCTGCAGGCTATGTTGCTGCCATCCGTGCCGCGCAATTAGGTTTGAAAACGGCGTGTGTTGAGAAATGGAAAAACGAAGAGGGCAAGGGTGTTAATGGTGGTACTTGCTTGAACGTAGGCTGCATCCCGTCTAAAGCGTTGCTCGATAGCTCTTACAAATACCACGAAGCAAAAGAAGATCTTGGTCTTCACGGTATTACTACTTCAGGCGTGGAATTGAATGTTTCTTCAATGATTGCGCGCAAAAATCAAATCATCAGAAATTTGACGGGTGGTATTGCAGGGCTATTTAAGTCGAATGGCGTGACTAGCTTGTTCGGTACTGGCAAATTACTTGCTGGGAAAAAGGTTGAAGTGACTGATTTTGATGGCAAGGTAACTGTTTACGAAGCTCAAAATGTTATTTTGGCCTCAGGTTCAAGCCCGATTAATATTCCGCCTGCTCCTGTTGATAACGATGTAATTGTAAATTCTACCGGTGCATTAGAGTTCGCTGAAGTGCCAAAACGTTTAGGTGTAATTGGCGCCGGTGTAATTGGATTGGAGTTGGGGTCGGTTTGGAATCGTTGCGGATCAAAAGTTACCGTGTTGGAGGCTTTGGATAGTTTCCTAGCGATTATGGATCAGCAGATTGCTAAAGAAACGCAAAAAATCCTCACCAAACAAGGTTTGGATATTCGTACCAGCTCACGTGTTACCGGTTCAAAAGTCAACGGCAAAGAAGTTACCGTGACTTATTTGGACAAAGAAGGCAAAGAACAACAAGAAACGTTTGATAAGTTGATTGTGTGTGTTGGTCGCCGCCCGTTCACCGAAAATTTGCTCGCTGCCGACAGTGGCGTAAATTTGGATGAGCGCGGTTTTATCTTTGTAAATGAACAATGCGAAACTAATGCGTCCGGTGTTTGGGCGATTGGTGACGTAGTGCGCGGACCAATGTTGGCGCACAAAGGTTCAGAAGAAGGTGTGATGGTGGCAGAACGTATCGCGGGCCAAAAATCACAAATTAATTACGATATTATTCCTAACGTAATTTATACCCATCCTGAAGTTGCCTCTGTTGGT
>CAIOHY010000386.1 GCA_903858205.1 uncultured Cellvibrio sp. | reverse complement strand
GCCGGTAATTGCCTGCAACTCCAAACCTGCGGCGCGCAGCCACTGAGCCAATTCAGAAGGGCGAATAAATTTGCTGTACTCATGCGTGCCTTTGGGGAGCAATTTTAAAATATATTCCGCACCCAAAATCGCAAACGCGTAGGCTTTTGGATTGCGATTAATGGTAGAGAAATACACATCGCCGCCATTTTTTACCAACTGTGCACACGCGCGTACAACGGACGCCGGATCAGGTACGTGCTCCAGCATTTCCATGCAGGTGACGACATCAAATTCGCCGGGCATTTGTGCTGCTTTATCTTCAGCGGTTATTTGCTCGTAAGTCAGTTCAACGCCACTTTCCAGTGCGTGCAAGCGCGCAACAGCAAGTGGCGCTTCGCCCATATCGATTCCAGTTACTGAAGCGCCGCGTTGCGCAAGTGATTCAGCGAGAATGCCGCCGCCGCAACCTACATCGATTATTTTTTTCTGTGCGACCGGCGAGCGTTCATCAATAAAATTCGCGCGAAGTGGATTGATATCGTGCAAGGGTTTGAATTCGCTGTTTTTATCCCACCAGCGGCTGGCGAGAGCTTCAAATTTTGCAATTTCGGCGGTATCGACATTGGCCATAATGTTTTCCAGTTCGTAAATTTAGTGAGTGGCGATTTGTTTCCGCCACCAATTGGCTTTACCTAAAATTTCGCGTTCATCCAGTGTTTGTAACTGGCGATTCGCGAGTAATGCTTTGCCTTGCACCCACACATGGGTTACAGCTTGACCTGAATGCGTGTACACCAATTGCGATGCGGGGTTGTATAAAGGTTGCGCGCCGAGACCACTTAAATCGATTGCGGTAACATCGGCAAATTTACCTATTTCCAAGCTGCCGATTTTTTCTTCCATCCCCAGTGCTTTTGCACCATTGAGAGTTGCCATGCGCAACGCAGTGTGCGCATCCAGCGCGGCTGCATCACCAGCAACTGCTTTGCCGAGTAATGCGGCGGTTTTTAGTTCACTGAATAAATCCAAATCATTATTGCTCGCCGCCCCGTCAGTACCGAGAGCAACATTAATTCCCGCTTTTAATAATTTATCAACCGGACAAAAACCGCTCGCCAATTTCAAATTGGATTCCGGGCAGTGCACAACATGCGCGCCAGTTTGTTGCAAGAGCGCGATATCCACATCGGCAATTTGCGTCATGTGCACACACTGCGTTAGTGGCGATAGCAGGCCTAGCTCCATCAATCGCTGGCTTGGGCGTTTGCCGTATTGCCTTAGCGATTCCTCTACCTCTACGGCGGTTTCATGCAGATGGATCTGCACCGGCATATCCATTTCCTGTGCGAGCACAGCAATTTTTTGCAGTGGTGAGTCTGAAACTGTGTAGGGCGCATGAGGCCCAAACGCAATGTTTATCAGATCGGTGGCCCGCAGGCTGTCGTGTAGTGCAAGCCCTTTTGCAAAGTAATCATCTGCACCCAATCCCCATGAAGTTGCAAAGTCGAAAATGGGGAAGCTTATCTGGCTGCGCATTTTTGCATCCAGACAAACCTGCGCGGCTTGTTCAGGGAAAAAATACATATCAGCGAAGCAAGTCGTACCGGTTTTGATCATTTCCGCCATGGCGAGCTGGGTTCCATCGCGTACAAACTCCTCTCCTACCCAGCGGCTTTCGGTTGGCCAAATGTGATCGTTGAGCCAAGTGTGCAGCGGCTGGTCATCGGCAAATCCGCGTAGCAGGCTCATCGCAGCATGCCCGTGGGCATTCACCAGCCCTGGAATTAATACGTGACTGCCGAGGTTGATGGTTTCTGTCGCATTGAAGCGGCGCTCGGCTTCATCACAGGGTACGAGCGCTACTATTCGTCCTTTATCGATCGCGAGTACGCAGTTTTCTAATACGCGATTTTCGGGCACCACAGGAATAATCCAGCGGGCTTTGATAATCAAATCAATCGGGTGCGGTTGAGGGCTAAGCGTTGACATAGGCGTAAGCTGGCGGCTTTGGTCGCGAAAATGGGCGCCCAGTATACTGCAAAGCGCCTGCGCGGCCATGGCGGATTTTTGCGCTTAGATGTCGCCATTGCAGAGTGTCTTTGGAAGAAAAAAATCGTCTGTATTTTCATAGCCATAGGGATCATCCAAGTGCCTATCCGACAGATTTTATGCTACCATCGCGCCCCTGAATTAGGCGTTAGATGCATTTTTAGCCAGTCTTTTGTGTGGCAAGTAGTAGGGTAGCGGTTTTGGCTCCTATTTGATTGGTGCGCAAATCAGGCGCTATTTGCTTAATAGCTGGTAATCGCAATCCATAAACAACGCTTTTTAAGTCCATAGCTTTAAATAAGAAAGGAAAGCTGTATTCCCATGGTCGAATTCGCCAAAGAAATATCACCGGTAAGTATCGAAGACGAACTCAAACAGTCCTACCTGGATTACGCTATGAGTGTAATCGTGGGCCGCGCTTTGCCCGATGTGCGCGATGGTTTGAAGCCCGTGCATCGTCGCGTACTGTTTGCAATGAGCGAACTTAACAACGATTGGAATAAGCCTTACAAAAAATCTGCCCGTGTGGTGGGTGACGTAATCGGTAAATACCACCCACACGGTGACACCGCTGTATACGACACCATCGTCCGTATGGCTCAGCCTTTCTCGTTGCGTTATATGCTGGTTGATGGCCAGGGTAACTTCGGTTCGGTCGATGGCGACCGCGCAGCAGCCATGCGTTATACCGAAATCCGTATGGCAAAAATCGCCCACGATCTGCTGGCGGATCTGGACAAAGAAACCGTCGATTTTGTACCCAACTACGACGGCACCGAACAAATTCCGGCAGTTATGCCAACCCGTATCCCCAACCTGTTAGTGAACGGCTCCTCCGGTATCGCCGTAGGTATGGCGACCAATATTCCGCCACACAATTTAAAAGAAGTGGTGCAGGGCTGTTTGGAGTTGATTAATAACCCGGATATCACCATCGATGAGTTGATGGAATTTATCCCGGGGCCAGATTTCCCGACCGGCGCCATCATCAATGGTCGCGCAGGTATCGTTCAGGCTTACCGCACTGGTCGCGGCAGCATTATTGTGCGTGCCAAAGCCGAAATTGAGCGCGATGAAAAAACCGGCCGCGAAACCATCTTGATTCACGAAATCCCCTACCAATTAAATAAGGCGCGCTTGATTGAGCGTATCGCCGAGTTGGTAAAAGAAAAGAAAATCGAAGGCATCAGCGAGTTGCGCGATGAGTCTGACAAAGACGGTATGCGCATCGTTATCGAAGTGAAAAAGAGTGAAGCCGCTGACGTATTGCTCAATAATCTTTACTCGCAAACCCAATTGCAAACCACCTTCGGCGTCAACATTGTTGCGCTCGACGATGGTCAGCCAAAAATCCTCAACCTTAAACAATTGCTTGAAGCCTTTGTTAAGCATCGCCGCGAAGTGGTTACCCGCCGTACAGTGTATTTACTGCGCAAAGCGCGCGAGCGCGGGCACATTTTGGAAGGCCTTGCGGTTGCCATTTCTAACATTGATGAAGTTATCGCGCTGATTAAAAACTCCGCATCGCCCGCAGAAGCCAAAGACAGTTTGATGGGGCGTGGCTGGAATGCCGCCGAGATGGCTCCCTACCTAGAGCGCGCCGGAGAAGATGCTTGTCGCCCGGAAGATTTGGGCGCTGAATTTGGTATGCGCGATGGCCATTACTATTTGTCCGCTGCACAAGCCCAAGCAATCCTTGAGTTGCGCTTACATCGCTTGACCGGCATGGAGCACGACAAACTGCTCGCCGAATACGATGAAAAACTAATCCAAATTGCCGAATTCCTTGAAATTCTTGGCAATGCTTTGCGCTTGATGGAAGTTATTCGTGAAGAATTAACGCAAGTTATTAATGACTATGGCGATAAACGTCGCACCGAAATTGTTGCCTCAACGCTCGATTTGACCACTGAAGATTTGATCAATGTTGAAGATCGGGTTGTGACAATTTCTCACGGTGGTTATGCGAAGAGTCAGCCGTTGGATGATTATCAAGCGCAGCGTCGTGGTGGTATGGGCAAATCTGCAACGGCGGTGAAAGACGAAGATTATGTTCAGCACTTATTGATCGCCAGCACCCACGATACTGTGTTGTTGTTCACCAACGCGGGTAAAGTGTATTGGCTGAAGGTCTATATGATTCCAGTCGCTGGTCGTCAGTCGCGTGGCCGCCCTGTAATCAATTTGCTGCCATCTTTGGAAGAGGGCGAGCGCATTACGTCGATTCTTCCGGTGAAATCATACGATGACGATAAATTTATCTTCATGACCACCGCCAACGGTACCGTGAAGAAAACTGCGCTTACCCAATTCTCGCGTCAACGTAGCGTTGGCTTGCGTGCGATTGAATTGGATGAAGGCGATACCTTGGTAGGCACTGCTATCACCAACGGTTCATGCGATGTAATCCTGTTTTCAAGCTCTGGTAAAGCGGCGCGCTTCCGTGAATCGCAAGTGCGTGCGATGGGCCGAACCTCGCGCGGCGTGCGCGGTATTCGTTTGGCTGAAGGCCAGCGCGTAGTGGGTATGGTTATCCCGATGGAAAATGGCCAGGTATTAACGGTAAGCGAAAATGGTTATGGCAAGCGCACTGAAGTGGGAGAATTCCCAGCTAAGGGACGTGGCTCGCAAGGCGTGATCGGTATGCAAACGACTGAACGTAATGGTCAATTGGTCGGTGCGGTGCAGGTGTTTGATGGTGAAGAAATCATGCTGATTTCTGATCAAGGCACCATGGTTCGCACCCGCGTTGACGAAGTCTCAGTGTTAAGCCGCAACACGCAGGGCGTACGTCTGATCAAATTGAAAGATGGCGAGCGTATGCAGGGCTTGGAACGCATCGAAGAAAATGTCGATGAAAATGCCAAGCGTGAATTAGCGCGCGCTGAAGCTGCCGAAGGCGAAGACGCGCTAGCAGCAGATGATGTGGCGGACGATATTGTCGATGACGCTGCAGATGAAGCAAGCGACGAATAGGTAATCGAGTAAGTATATGAGTACCGATCAAAGTGAAGCCGAAAAGCTACTTGCGCTACGCAACAAAATCGATGCGATTGATGAAGAAATCGGTCGCTTGATTTCGGCGCGCGCTGAATGTGCGCAAGAAGTTGCCGATGTGAAAAAAGCGAATCTGCCCGAGGATGCCAAAATCTTGTTTTATCGCCCTGAGCGCGAGGCACAGGTATTGCGCAAGGCGATGGAGCGTAATAAAGGGCCGCTCAGTAATGAAGAAGTGGCGCGGTTGTTTCGGGAGATAATGTCGGCTTGCTTGGCGTTGGAAAATCCTATCAAAGTAGCCTATCTCGGCCCGGAAGGAACATTTACCCAGCAAGCATCCCTAAAACATTTCGGTCACTCGGCAGTAGTATTGCCATTCTCTGCCATTGATGAAGTGTTTCGTGAGGTGGAAGCCGGTGCGGTAAATTACGGCGTGGTTCCAGTAGAAAATTCTACGGAAGGTGTCGTTAACCACACACTCGATAATTTTATGGGATCCAATCTCAAAATTTGTGGTGAAGTTGAATTGCGCATTCACCATAATTTAATGGTGTCAGACGTTACCAGTATTAAAGATATCACGCGAATTTATTCACACTCCCAATCACTTGCGCAATGCCGTAAGTGGTTAGATGCGCATTACCCTAATGCTGAACGTGTAGCTGTTAGTAGTAATGCGGAAGCAGCGAAACGCATTAAGGGTGAATGGAATGCTGCTGCTATTGCAGGCTCTATGGCTGCAGAGTTGTACGGTTTGAAAATGATCGCCGAAAAAATTGAAGATCAACCGGACAATTCCACCCGCTTTTTAATTATCGGAAAACAAGCAGTTCCCCAAAGTGGCGTTGATAAAACCTCTGTCGTGGTCGCAATGCGCAATGAACCCGGTGCGCTTCATAAATTACTTGAGCCATTTCATCGCCACAATATTGATTTAACGCGTGTAGAAACTCGTCCATCGCGCACGGGCGCCTGGACTTATGTTTTCTTTATCGATTTCGCTGGGCATGTCGATGAGCCCTTGATCAGCGATGTAATGAAAGAAGTCGCCAGCCGTTGCGCGGATCTAAAACTGCTCGGCTCCTACCCCAAAGCGGTGTTGTGATCACTTATGCCCCAACCCTTAATCAATAAATTTGTCGTTGTTGGTATAGGTTTAATTGGTGGTAGTCTTGCCACCGGTTTGAAGCGCCGTGGTGTCTGTACCGAAGTCATTGGTATCGCGCGTAAAGCGGACACTTGTACGGAAGCTGTTAATTATGGTGTTGTTGATCGCGCCTACACATCCCTGCGAGAAATTGCCAGTGAATTAGGGCAGGGCGATGTGATTTTTATCGCCGTACCCACCTTGTCAGTTAATGCTGTGCTGGAAGAAATTAAAAGCTGCGTTGCCGATAGTGTCACTATTACTGATGGTGCCAGCGTAAAAGGCAGTGTCCAACGTGCTGCAGAAACTGTTTTTGGTGGGGTGCCATCACAATTTGTGCTCGGGCATCCCATTGCCGGTTCAGAAAAAAGTGGCGTCACTGCTGCTAATCCGAATCTTTATGAGAATCATCGGGTGATTCTCACGCCGCTGGAAAATACATCGACCCAACATTTTGATCTTGTCACCCGTATGTGGCAGGCCGTTGGTGCCGAAGTGTTAAGTATGTCGGTAGAGGAGCACGACGAAGTTCTCGGCGCAACCAGTCATTTGCCCCACGTAATTGCCTATTCATTGGTGGATACTCTTGCGCAAGATATCAAGAACCCCAATATTTTTCGTTATGCTGCAGGTGGTTTTCGCGATTTCACCCGTATCGCGTCGAGTGACCCCGTTATGTGGCACGACATTATGCGAGCCAATAAAACAGCGATTCTGCAATCGATGGATTTGTTTATCGATAATTTGTCCCGATTGCGTAGTGGCATAGAGCACGAAGATAGCGATTACTTGCTTAGTGTTTTTAGTCGCGCCAAAGAGGCGCGAGATGAATTCACGCTCATGCTCGCCAAGCGTCCTGGCAGTTTAAAAGTAGATTGATTTTTACGCATCCAAACTCAATGGAATAAACTTAGAAACAATTAGTCATTAAATCTTAGGCTTTGGTTATATATAATCGCTGCTGTTTTTCCAACACCCGCACTAATCGCCAACGCTTTACTCAATCTGGTAACTATTGAATGTCAAACCATAACTTGACTCACCTCAAGCAGCTTGAAGCTGAAAGTATTCATATCATCCGCGAGGTTGCTGCCGAATTTGATAAGCCTGTAATGCTTTACTCGGTAGGTAAAGATTCTGCGGTAATGATGCACCTCACTATGAAAGCCTTTTTTCCGGGCAAACCACCATTTCCGATGATGCACGTGGATACTACTTGGAAATTCAAGGAAATGATTGAATTTCGCGATCAGCGAATCAAAGATTTGGGGTGGGATCTAATTGTTCACATCAATCAAGAAGGTGTCCAAATGGGTGTGGGTCCTTTCACTCATGGCAGTGCTAAACACACCGACATTATGAAAACCCAGGGTTTAAAGCAGGCATTAAATAAATACGGTTTTGATGCGGCATTCGGCGGCGCACGCCGCGACGAAGAAAAATCCCGTGCAAAAGAGCGCGTGTATTCCTTCCGCGACAAAAACCACCGTTGGGACCCTAAAAACCAACGTCCCGAATTATGGAATATTTATAACGGACGCGTAGATAAAGGTGAAAGTATTCGTGTGTTTCCTTTGTCTAACTGGACTGAATTAGATATTTGGCAATATATCCATCTGGAAAATATCCCCATTGTCCCATTGTATTTTGCAGCTAAGCGTCCGGTTGTTGAACGCGATGGCACGCTTATTATGGTTGATGATGACCGCATGCCAATTGGGCCGGACGACAAAATTAAAGAAAAAATGGTGCGCTTCCGTACACTGGGTTGTTATCCATTAACGGGAGCAGTTGAATCCGAAGCGACCACTTTGCCCGAAATTATTCAAGAAATGTTACTGACTACTACATCAGAGCGTCAGGGTAGGGTGATCGACCACGACAGTTCTGGCTCGATGGAAAAGAAAAAGCAAGAAGGCTATTTCTAAAACCCACACTAAAAATAGTTATTACATCTTACTGATAGCAAAGAGACCTTTATGAGTCATCAGTCCGAATTAATTGCGCAGGATATCAACGCATATCTCGCACAACATGAACAAAAAGAATTGCTGCGTTTTTTAACTTGCGGCAGCGTTGATGATGGAAAAAGCACCTTGATCGGTCGCTTGTTGCACGATTCCAAAATGATTTATGAAGACCAATTGGATGCAATACGTTCCGATAGCGTCAAGCACGGTACAACAGGTGAAAAAATTGATCTGGCGTTGT
>CAIOHY010000385.1 GCA_903858205.1 uncultured Cellvibrio sp. | reverse complement strand
TGTTGAAGAAATGGCAATTGCATCCGGCACCGCTGTGCCGCCGGTATATTTAATTGAAGATGACGCAATCAATGCCTTTGCTGCAGGCTATCACCCACAGGATGCTGTGATTGGAATTACGCGCGGTTGCATACACACATTAAGCCGCGATGAACTCCAGGGCGTGATCGCGCACGAGTTCAGCCATATTTTTCATGGCGATATGCGGATCAATATGCGCTTGATTGCACTCTTGCACGGTATTTTGGTGATCGGTTTAATCGGCGAATTTTTAATTCGCAGCGCAGGCAACCGCAACATTCGTCGCTCAAGCAAAGATAATTCACCCGCTGCACTCTTGGCACTCGGCCTTGGTTTGCTCATCATCGGCTACAGCGGAATATTTTTTGGCAATTTGATCAAAGCCGCCGTCAGTCGTCAGCGGGAATTTCTGGCCGATGCTTCCGCGGTGCAATTTACCCGCAATCCTGATGGCATCGCCGGTGCGCTCAAAAAAATCGGCGGGAGCAGTTACGGATCACATTTACACAATGAACATGCCGCCGAATTCAGTCATATGTATTTTGGTCAGGGCATCAAATCCTTTTTCAACTTAATGGCGACTCACCCTCCGCTGGAGGAGCGCATCAAACGCATTCAACCTAATTGGGATGGCGACTTTGCAGAAGCTACTTATATAAGAAGCAAGACTTCGCACGACGAATCAGGAGCGATGGGTTTTAGCGGAGAAGCAACACACTATAAAGATGCATCAACTCGCGTTGCCGTTGATATTGATGCAACCTTAAACCAAATCGCCCAGCCAACACAGCCACATGTTATTTATGCTCGCAATCGTATCGCCGAAATCCCGCCGCTATTAAAAGAAGCTGCACAAGTGCCAGCGAGTGCACGCGGATTGGTGTTTGGATTATTGTTGGATCGCCATCGCGATTTACGCAATCAACAACTCGCGCTGCTCAGCGAACATTTAACGGCTGCAGACTTGCGAGACTTGAATGCGATTGTTATGACCGCCGCCGACCTGGACGCAAACCTGCGCTTGCCGGTAATTGAATTATGTCTGGCTGCGCTCAAACAATTGTCGTCAGATCAGCATGCAGCATTTATACGCTGCTTGAATGTATTGATTAGCGCAGACCAAAAAGTCAGCCTGATGGAATGGGCAATATTTCGTATCGTGCTGCACAATACGGTCACCGACATTAATCTGACACGCAATCGCCAACTCAGCGAACTGCACGCAGAGTGTCAATTATTATTATCGCTGCTGGCCTATGCAGGCGCGCGCACAGAGCAAGAGGCAGCAACTGCATTTGCACAAGCGCAAAAAGTACTGAATTTTTCTAACTTTACATTGTTACCACGCAACAGCATTAAATTGGCTGACGCCGATAAAGCGCTGGAGAATCTCAACTGCACCAAGCCGCTGCAAAAGCCCCAATTGCTGAAAGCCATGAGCGAATGTGTATTGCACGATGGTCAGTTAAGTATTACCGAGGCCGAACTCTTCCGCGCCATCGCCGATAGCCTCGACTGCCCTATCCCACCACTCATCACCGAGATGCGAAACTAATCATCTCCGCACACCCGCCGTTACCCCAAACTGTCTACAACATTTGGGGTGCGAGCGGGTATAATGCGCCCCACTTTAGCTTGCTAACTTAAGACGAATCCCGCCAACCACCATGAGGTAATCACCTTGCAACTGGATAACGCATCTGTAGCGCAACTGCGCGAATGGGAAAGCCAACTGACTGAACAATATCAGGCTATCCTCGCCAAAAAACTCAATCTTGACCTGACCCGTGGCAAGCCTTCGGCAGAGCAATTGAACCTGTCCGATGAGCTGGATGGATTGCTCAAGGGCAACTACATCGCCGCTGACGGTACCGATACCCGCAACTACGGCGGCATTGATGGTCTGCCCGAAGCCAAACAACTCGGTGCCAACATCATGGGTGTTGAGCCAGCAAATGTACTCGTAGGTGGTAGCTCCAGCTTGACGCTGATGTTCCAGATGATGCTGACTGCGCACCAGTTCGGCCTCAAAGATGCAGCAAGTGCATGGAAAAATGAAGGCGAAGTGAAATTCATCTGCCCGGTTCCGGGATATGACCGCCACTACACTGTGTGCGATCAACTCGGTATCAAAATGATCAATGTTCCCATGACCTCAACCGGCCCCGATATGGATGCGGTTGAAGCATTGCTCAAAACGGACAAATCCATCAAAGGTATGTGGTGTGTTCCCAAATACTCCAACCCAACCGGCGTAGTCTATAGCGACGAGACTGTTGAGCGTATCGCCAAACTCGGCCAAATCGCCAGCGCTAACTTCCGCGTGTTTTGGGACAATGCTTATTCAGTTCACGACCTGACTACCGATGCCCCCCAACTAGCCAGTATTCTCGATGCGACACGTCGTAACGGCACTGAAGATTCTGTGGTGCAATTTGCATCGACTTCAAAAATTACTCACGCCGGTTCCGGTGTTGCATTTGTTGCTGCGAGCGCAGCAAACCTCGCGGGCTTCAAAAAGTTTTTGAACAGCTGCACCATCGGCCCGGACAAAGTAAACCAAATTCGCCACACACGTTTACTGCCAAACAAAGAAGCATTGATGGCACACATGGGTAAACACGCAGCACTCTTGAATCCACGTTTTGATGCTGTACTCACCGCATTGAGCAAAGCGTTCGACGGCACCGATTTAGGCACGTGGGAAAAACCCGTTGGTGGTTACTTTGTTTCTTTTGATACTCGCAAAAATTGTGCAAAAGAAACCGTTCGCCTAGCGGCAGAAGCAGGTGTGAAATTAACGCCAGCAGGCGCAACCTATCCCTACGGCAAAGATCCTGAAGATCGCAATATTCGTATCGCACCTTCAGTACCAACAGTGCCAGAAGTCGTTGGTGCTATGGAAGTATTTGTGACTTGCGTAAAGCTGGCGTCGGTAAAACAGCAGCTGGCCAGCCTCTCCTAAGAGAAATAAACAGCCCATAACAAAAAGCCGCTTTTTTAGCGGCTTTTTGCGTTATTGCTTCTATGCAATTCAAAGATGGTGCACGATAAAACACTCACCCCATGCAATCACAACCAACCGTTCTAACAAATCAAGATTAATTCCAAAACACTTGCCTCGCCCGTAAAAATCCTTCCTATACTCCAATTAGCAAGAAATTAATTGCTAAACGTTTTATCAACTTTCCTTTTAACTATTTATGGATTGCTTACGTATTTAATAACGGTGATGGACGCCATAACCAACAAATAATGTTTAAACCATTCTCTGCGTATTTCGCCACAGGAGATATTTGTATGGGTGTTGCTGCAACTGTAGAAAAATATCTAAAAGCAAAACAAATCGACTTCACACTACTAGAACACGAGTACTGCGAGGGTTCCTACAACACCGCTCGTGTCGCCCGCATTGACGACCACTGCCTTGCCAAAGGCGTTCTGTTACGTGACGAAGATTTTCACTACACACTCTGCGTTTTACCCACCTGCAATAAGATTCTACGTCATACCCTGAACCAAATTTTTGATCGGCACATGGAGCTAGTAGAAGAGGAGGAGCTCGCCGAGATATTCAAAGACTGCTCCGAAGGAGCAATCCCCGCTTTAGGCGAAGCCTATGGGATTGACGTGATATGGGATGAGGAACTAATGGGTGTTGAAGAGATTTATATCGAAGCTGGCGATCATCGCCATTTGATCCGCTTAAAACAACCCGACTTCGCCCAGCTCATGCAGGACAAACTACACGATCACTTCAGCGCTGAACGCACTCGACACAGTAAACTACCTAAAAAATACATCCGCCACGAATACGAACTATAAGCCGCCAGCAAACTGCAGGCATAAAAAAACCGCCCCGTCGCCGGGGCGGTTTTTTTAACGGTCTTGAAACTAATCAGCCGTGGGTACAAGCACCACGTTAGGCGCCTTAGCCTCACGGGCCGCATCAGCAACAGTGACATACGCGCTGGTATTCGCGCGGCCACTTGCTTGAATGATAACGGCAGCCTTGGGGAACTCTGCACGCAAGCGCTCGATATTTGAGCGAATAGCGCGACCATCAACACGACGCTCACCTTCTTTCTCCATCAACCAGATTTGGTCGTCAGCAGAGATGCGGACCAGAATGTTGGGTTCGGCATCCTCTGGCGGAGGGTTGTTATTCGGCTCTGGTACATTGGGGTTAATGCCCGCTTCTTTCACGAAGGACGCGGTCACGATAAAGAAAATCAACATGATGAAAACCACGTCGAGCATCGGCGTCAAGTCAATCTCGTTAGTATCATCGACGGCACGGCTTTTATTTCTGCGGCTCACTGCGGGGTACTCCTCGTGTTATTTGGAACGTTTATAGTACGTCTGGGGGTAAAACGCCAATTCTAGCAGTTTTGGCAAAACAAAAACCAACCCTTTGACGGCCTGTGATTCGGAATTTACGTGAAATATTCGGGCACCGCAGCCCACCTGCCTACTTATTGACCAAGCCACAAAACTCCCAAAGTATTTTTAGGGAGACGTCAAAAATCAGCCGGTCACCAAAAACCCTGTAAGCCCCCCCCCTGACCGCATCGCGCCCTCACAATACCAATCACCGAAAACAGCTGGCACTGCGCCACAAATAGATAACTAACAATAAGCGCCAACACCTGGCGAAAAATTTGAGATTCCACGATCCCGCCAAACCTATTCGCATGTAGTGCGGCACTACAAAATGCGCATTGCAGCTTGATAAGCTCGCTCAACATCATGGGTGGCGCTACAGCCAAGCTTGCGCGTTATCGCTAAAGAGAAAAAACAACCAGAAACTGATCGGCACAATCGACAGACAAGATCATTTGCAAAGATATATCCAAAACTCATGCTGTTTTGATTGTAATCATCGGCGCAATATTTCCGTCAGAAAACAGCCTCGCGCAAACGCCATGGCGACACTGTAGCAACAAAAAGCAAATTACTACGCTCGATAATATTTCCTTTCGCCGCAAACACACATTTTTTTGCCTGAGCCATTAACCTGAGGTTACTTGAACGCATCACAAAATGAACCCTTGCTTTCGATGAGAACAAATAAAGTCTCCATGAATGCAAACGCTCCCAAAGGTTGAAAAATACAATTCACAGCAAGATGGAATGACTGGCCCTCACAACAAAATATCGGTGACTAAGGCAGGGTGCACAACTAACCATTACAACAGGAAGGGCGACGCCTCACTATGAGCGTTAAAAGCAACTGATGTTGATAATAACTAGAATGGTCCATGAAGCTGCAAAAACGCCAACTAATGCCCAACAAACCAAATAAATCCTTATCTCATCGCGTTACATTGCTGCTCACTTGATTAACCGCAAGCAAAAAATTCTGTGAACCTGAAGGCGAATACCCTGATTTACATCTGGCGATGCACGCATTAACACTCTTGAAGGCGATTGATTAACGTGAGACGCAAGATAACAACTGATTTTTATCTGCACCTTGTCAAACAAAAACAGAAACCCACGCTTCGCAGTTGCGCAACTAGCCAAAAAACCTGGATTGTCCATTAGCCGATAGCGCAAAACACACACGCAGATAAACGTTACCGATAACTGCAGCAACCAAGACTTTCTAAAACTACCCATATTTGAATTAATGATCATGTGCAGCATCGGTGCACAAAAATCGAAAAAGGAGTTTCAAACAAAACCGATATGACCTTTAACTACCTAAACACGACCTCAAAAATGGATTGAAAATATTGTCATTAAATAAGTTGAGGCCACTGAAAAGCGAAAAAAGCCGTTGTGATTTGTGGCTGGTTTTTTCTAACACACAGACCAACTAACAGAAAAAATTTCTGGAAATTTCGGAAAAAGACAATTTTTTAGTAAAAATCATCAAAAAAACGTATTTTTATTGACTATTTAACGCAAAAAACTTGAAATTTTTTGATAAAGTTTTAACTTATAGATGTTGTACTTTTTAATCCATTTATCGACTTGTCGAAAACTATAAAGGAAGCACACCATGGCTGCACGTAAACAAACCGCTGTTAGTACTGTTGCAAGTTTGGAACAGCAATTGGCTCAACTGAAAGCACAACTGGCAAAAGCTCGCGCAGCTCAAGCGGCTGATGCCGGTAAAGCTGTTGCTGGTTTGGTAAAAGATGCTGCAAAAGCAACTGCCGCATTGAAAGCCGCACAAAGCAAATTGGCCGCTGCTGCCAAAAAGAAAACCCCAGGCTCAGCTAAACAAGTTTCTGCAGCCAAGGTTGCTGTTGCAGCTGCCAAGAAAGATGCAGTAGCAGCTAAAGCCGCTGTTGTTTCTGCCAAGAAAGAAGCTGCAGCTGCTAAAGCTGCCGCGAAACTTGCTGCCGCGCACGACAAAGCAGTTGCAAAAGCAGAAGCTGCTGTTGCTAAGCGCTTAAAAGCATCAGCCAAAAAAGCTGCAGCAAAAAGCAAAGTTGCAGAAAAGAAAGCCGCTGCTAAAGCCAAATTAGCAGCTAAGAAAGCTGCTGCCAAAGCGAAAATAGCAGCTAAGAAGCAAGCTGTTAAAGCAAAAGCTGCTGCTAAGAAAGCGGCGCTGAAAAACAAAGCTGCAGCCAAAAAAGCCGCTGCTAAAGCTAAGGTTGCTGCCAAGAAAGCCACAGCCAAAGCAAAAGCTGTTGCTAAGAAAGCCGCTGCTAAAGCAAAAGCTGTCGCTAAAAAGCCAGCCGCAAAAACTGCAGTAGCAAAAACTGCGGTAGCAAAAAAGCCAGTTGCTAAAAAAGCAGTTGTTAAGAAGCCAGTAGTCAAAAAAGCAGTTGCTAAAAAACCAGCTGCGAAGAAAGCAGTTGCTAAAAAGCCAGCTGTTAAAAAAGCGGTTGTTGCTAAACCAGCTGGTACTCCACCAGCAAAACGTGGCCGTAAGCCAAAAGCTGCTGCCCCGGTAGTTTCCGCTTAAGTTTGATGTTAATAAAAAAGGCACCGAAAGGTGCCTTTTTTATTGATAGCGACGAGACGACTACGGAACTGAATTTTCTTGCAGCGCAATTTGATTAAATACGTAAGCGTACATTATAAGGCGATGTTCCTCAGCCTGATTGGTAAACTCCAGTCCGTAGCTTACTAGCACACCTTCAGCAAGATTGTCGGTCGGATCAACGCGCGACCGAATAACGCCTGTTAATATCAAATCTCTTTTCACATCGCGAATATTTACATTTGCCCTAAGCTCAAGAGTATCGCCAATCTCAGCGATATCATCGCTCAATTCAATCCTAGTACCACTGATACTCATGTCGCATATAAAGCCTGATGCCAGGATCTTGCTTTCCATGCTCATATTAGTAGCTTCTATTTTCTCTCGAACAGCAACACGTGTTGCACCACGAATACCTTTGAATGTCACTGTTTCAGGATAACTAAGGTGTAATATTGGGTAAGGATCCTGCGTTTGGCTTTCGACAATACACGCAAAGATGCCAATGCCATTATCAATCATTAAACGAACCACAATTTTTTGACCCGCCCTGAACTTAATCAACTTGCCGCCCTGTTTAGGAACTGACAACAAGATACTGCGCCCAGGTAAGCAGCCAATTAATCGGCACGAATAACGCTCCGGCTGGCCAGCCAAGGAGGCGGTCTGCAGCTGTAACGGGTAACCGTAGGTGAGTTTTAGCTCTTCAAATTTCATTGCCACTACTACACTAATTATTGGACTGTTATTAGATAAGTGTAGCAGCAGAAAATACTATTGCTGCAAGTTGGGAGGGAGATGACCGAAACTAGGATTCGCGTTCAGCCATGCTTCGGCTTTGGGCTAAACTATCAGATGTCAGAACGCCAAACTCTTTATTCCACTCCAACAGCAACAAAGCCAAGGCATGAGATTGCTCATGAAGGGAAACCAACTCTTCGTGTGTATCTTTAGGACCAAGATACAGTTTTATTTGGCGATGTTTGTTAGCCAACTCATGTTGCAAGTGCTGCGATCGATACACCTCTAACTTCCAGCGCAAATTATGCGCAGTATTGCGATAGTAAGAAAGCTTGGTTTCTCTAGATACTGGACTCACTGAATTTAAAGGGCCGAATACATTAAAATCCAAGGCTAGCACCATTGATTCTCTTGCTCCGGCATCAGCAATTACGGTTGCCGTTCGTGGCTGCCCCATCAACTGCGCCAAATCACCAAACACTTCACCCGGCGTAACATAATTGATAAGGTCACCCTGTAACGCTTGGTCAACATAAACCGCCAACTTGCCCTTAAGTAGAAAATAGAGCCAGTTACTGGTATCGCCTTTTTGAAGGACAATTTCACCCGGCAGGTACGAGACCACTCTCGATGCTTGCAGCAACAACTCAAACTGATTTAAATCCTGCTGCTTTACTGCCTTAAAGAAAGGTATGCCAGACAATAAATGATCCAGCGTATCTCTCGGTATTTTGTGCAGAGGTTTCGTTTCCATCATCTACTCGTTTATATGTTTTTTTGTCGTTAATTCACTACGAATCGAGCCAGAGTGGCTTATCCGGCCCTAAAAGTCGTTGGATAGGAATGATACTACCGAAAATTTATATAACAACTATAGTCAAATTATCTCCGATGTACGCGCTGACGGTTTTTTTCTATATTATATCCCCGCTCAATGTAGATGATTCAGCTTCCCCCACGGTACGATCAAACCAATTAGAACCACAAAATCCCTAAAGATAGAGAGTAGCAAGACTATGCGCTTCAACCATCTATTCCGAATTCTGATCAGCATTTCACTATTCGTATTCTGCCAACTCACTCGAGCCGAACCGATGCTCAACGGTATCGGTGTTCATCAGGAACTGGGGCAGGAAGTTTTTATCGGCGCACTCTACTCTGAGTCACTTAGCAATGACGCCGATACTTTGATGAATAATATTCAGCCAATGCGCATGGAGTTAAAAATCGTATCAACCGATGGGCTAACTACGAGACGCTTTAGTCGTATGTGGATCGAGGGCATGGCAGTAAATAGCAAGGCCGATGTACTGACCGCGCAAGCCGATAACATGGTGAAATTTGACGGTTTATTTAAAGGCAAATTCCTAAAAAATGACACTATCAGCTTCACCAATAATCCAGGCAAAGGCGTTGATATTAACGTTAATGGAGTTTTGCTCGGCAAGATCGAGGACAACGTATTTTTTTCAATGCTGCTGTCCACTTGGATAGGAAAAATTCCACTCTCCTCCGACTACCGTGACAGTCTGCTCAAGGTCGGGGATGTCGATGCCGGATTACGTGCTCGCTTCGATGCCCTATCTCCTTCGGCAACACGGACGGCAGAAGTCAAGGGCTGGACAGGGGCTCAGGTGGAAGTTAAAACGGCAGCCGTTTCTTCAGCAGCCAAATCCTCAGCAAGCACAAAAGTAGAGACTGTTGCGCTGATCCCAAAACCCGAGCTGCCGAAATTGGAAGTGCCCACTATTGAGAAGCCAGCGTTAGATATTCCGGCTCCTGTGACACAAATAGAGAAGCCTGTTTCTGCCGCAACAAGCAGTGCTGCTCCCGCTAAACCGGCTGCGATTACAGCTGTAAAAGTAGAGGAAGAAGAGGAAGAAGGCCCCGCGTTAACAGCACAAAGCTTGTTGGCTCGCCAGTTTTATGTATCCGATGCGATCAAGAAAATCCGTGGCAAGACCAGGTATCCGCAACGGGCTTTGGATCGCGATCAGGAAGGGAGCGTTCGCGTTGCTATCGTTATAGATCGTGAAGGCACTGTTCTCAGTACCAATGTTTTGGACGCCAGCAAGTTTGACCTGCTAAACAAAGAAGCCCTTGACGCGATAAAACGCTCGGCACCTTTCCCCGCTTTACCGGCAGACATAGCCGGCGCGCGCTTTGAGTTTACGGTGCCTATGCGTTGGACCTTACCGAAATAAAGAGTCACTAGCCGCTTGATACCAATAAAAAAGCCACCCTTTGCGGTGGCTTTTTATTGCATTGATGATGTTGGAATCACTAACTCAGCTGACGCAAGCGCTGCTCTATTACCTTGTGAATTCCACTGCGCTCCAACGTAGAGTGATCGGCCAAACGATCTAAATGTATCGCATGCAAATGCAAGCAGGGCGTTGATGCATCCAATTCACGCAAATCCCCTTTCATCAATACTGGCAGAAAGGGTTTATGCGGCGGAAGTTTTTGGCGAACAATATTTAGACCCATTTGCAATGGCACAGCGCGATACTTCACGGTACCGCTACGAAACGGAATACGCAAAAACAAGCACGGACGCGATTGATAAACACCGGGAATAATTTCCATACTCGTCGGCGTGACTGCATTGGAGGGTATACCGTTGAAGGTATCATGCGGCGTATAGGGGTTCGGCAAAATAACCAACTTCCGATCCTCTTCCTTGGGGAAGAAAATATTGTAGTTAGTGTAAAGCTGCTCCACTGAGCTGGAATAAACACAGAGTTTATTTTCAAAACCCATAACAAAATCCACCGCTCTCTGGCGCTGGTTAAAGGCATCCAAATCCCAAATAAGATCCTTGTTATCAAGCGATGCTGTCAAGATTGATCCTGCTCTGGTTAATAATACTGTGAACCGAGTATAGCCGACTCAATGACGACTAACACCCAGCTTAGCAGTCCAGCGCCCTGACCTTCTCCAGAATCCAACGAACTTGCGTTAACCCATTCTCACTCAGCAAAAAACCAGCCCGCGTATGACCAAGATATTCTTTTTCATCAATCGCCGCACAGGCATCACGAAAGGGTTCTAACTCAGGGCAATGTCGAAACGACGATGATAAGAAAATCGCCCAATCATTTTCGCTTGCCTGCCCAACCAATACTTTCTGAAGCAGCGCTATCAAATCGTCCTTGGTCATCTGATAACGAGGCGTTTTCACCCAGAGTAATACGCCGATAACACTCAGGAAAACAAACAGGGTGATAAAAAATACTGCCATAGTGATTAATGCTCACGAGTCGCGCGGAAGACAACATCGGGATGCCGCTCTTGGGTAAGCGATAAATTGACGCGTGACGGTGCGAGATAGGTGAGGTGACCGCCGCCATCCAATGCCAAATTTTCTGCGCATTTGCGATTAAACTCTTCCAGCTTTTTCGGATCAGTGCAGTCGCACCAACGCGCCGTAGTGACATTAACCGGCTCGTAAACTGCTTCAACTTTATATTCGTCTTTTAAGCGGTAAGCCACCACTTCAAATTGGAGAACACCCACTGCGCCCACCACAATATCGTTGTTGTTGATGGGGAAAAACACTTGTGTTGAGCCCTCTTCCGATAACTGTTGCAAACCTTTTTGCAGCTGTTTCATTTTGAGAGGATCCTTCAAACGGATGCGGCGGAATAATTCCGGTGCAAAGTGTGGAATACCAGTGAATTTCAAGCTTTCGCCTTCAGTAAACGTATCACCGATTTGAATGGTGCCGTGATTGTGCAAGCCGATGATATCGCCAGCAATCGCTTCATCAACAGCACTCCGGTCACCCGCCATAAAGGTCACTGCGTCAGCGATTTTTACATCCTTACCCAAGCGCACGTGTTTCATTTTCATACCTTGCGAATAGGTGCCAGAACAGATGCGCATGAACGCAATACGGTCACGATGTTTGGGATCCATATTGGCTTGAATTTTAAAAATAAAGCCACTGAATTTATCTTCACCCGGTTCAACCAGTCGCTCATGAGTTGCGCGCGCACGCGGTGTGGGCGCCCATTCGACAAATCCATCCAGCATTTCACGCACACCGAAATTACCCAAGGCAGTACCGAAAAATACCGGCGTCATGCGCCCCGCAAGATATTCTTCCAGATCGAATTGGTTTGTTGCGCCGCGGACAAATTCAATTTGATCACGTACATCCTGCGCGTAGGCACCGAGCAACTTAGTGGCTTCTGCGCTATCCAGACCTTTAATTTGGATATCGTCGGGAATTGTGTGCCCCATCCCCTGCTGGTAAACGTGAATAATATCGGTATAAAAATTATAAACACCGACAAATTCTTTACCACTGCCTAACGGCCAATTAATAGGTGCTGCAGTAATTTTTAATACGTTTTCAATTTCATCGAGCAACTCAACCGCATCGCGGCTCTCACGATCCATTTTATTAATGAAGGTTAAAATTGGCGTATCGCGCAAACGGCAAACTTCCATCAATTTAATGGTGCGATCCTCTACACCCTTTGCGCCATCGATCATCATCAACACCGAGTCCACGGCGGTGAGTGTGCGATAGGTATCTTCCGAGAAATCTTCGTGGCCGGGGGTATCAAGTAAGTTGACGATGCGATCTTTGTAGGGAAATTGCATCACCGATGAAGTCACAGAAATACCGCGCTCCTGCTCCATGGTCATCCAATCCGATTTGGCATGGGGGCCGCGTTTGCCTTTAACCGAACCCGCCAACTGAATGGCATTACCCCAGAGCAATAATTTTTCCGTCACTGTAGTTTTACCGGCATCCGGGTGGGAAATAATCGCAAAGGTGCGACGCTTGGCGAGTTCAGCAGTTAAATTAGTCATAAAAATATCGCGTCAAAAGAGAAAGATAAAAAGAAACAAAAAGAGTGCGGGAATTATACCCTGTGAGTTATCCCTTGGTGGGACGCTCTGGCGGAGAATTATCAGCGAGCTATGGCTCAGCAGGTGCTGTTTGTTGATTGATATGTCTTCTTAGCCACAGCCATGCCCATAGGCCGAGCAAAAGATTGGCGAGCGCGGTCGCGACAAAAAGCCCCGTCATGCCCCACCAATGTTGCCCTAACCAAGCCAGCGGTAAATACACATAGAGCACACGACCAGCTGAGATTATCATCGCCGGCCAAGGGCGCCCCAAACCATTAAACGCCGCGTTGACCGCCATCACCAAACCGTAGGCGCCGTAGCTGATAGGCACAATCATGAGGTAGGTGGCAGTGATGGTAACCACTTCGGCGTGATCGCCAAATAAACCCGCAATTTCTGCCCCAAAAAAGCCAAGCACAATTGCTAAGAAGACACCAAAAACCAGACAGAAAACGGTGAGCACACGCAACGCTTCATAGAGCCGCTCCAGTTTTCCGGCACCAAGGTTTTGCCCGAAAAAAGGCCCCACTACGCCGGAGAGCGCGTAAAAAACTATCAGCGCCAAAGGTTCGATCCGCATTGCAATCCCAAGTGCTGCCACTGCATCTGTGCCATAGGCAGCGACCATCGCAACCACAATTGCACTCGCAAACGGAATAATGACGTTGGCGACCATGGCGGGCACACCCACTTCTACAATCGTCATCCAGGATTTTTTCAGTTTCTGCCACGGCAAAAAAGGATTCACTAACATGTGAACACGAGCGTGCAAAATATAAAGCGCGACTATTAGCATTAACGCGCGAGTAATTAAGGTGGCTAGCGCAGCACCTTGTAAACCCAATGCGGGGAAGCCAAACAAGCCAAAAATCAAAATAGGATCAAGCAGCACATTAAGCAGGGCCGCACCGCTCATTAAATATCCCTGCACTTGGCTCATACCCATCGCCCGCAACGCAGAGAGGCACACCATAGGCACTATTAAGCATGGTGCGCTGAAATACCAGATGGACATATACGAGCGGATAAGCGGAATCAAATCCGGTGTTGCACCCAAGGCAAGAAACAAGGGCTCGAGCGTGAGCCATCCCAATAAGCACACACTCGCCGAGATAATAAATGTGAGGCTCATGGCATCGGTAGCAAGGCGTCGCGCCTTACTCGAATCCCCCTCGCCAATCGCTCTGGCAACAGCTGAAGATGTGCCTGCACCCAGACCAATCCCCAAGCTGGTAAGCACCATAATTATCGGGAAGGTGAAACTCAGGGCGGCCAGCGGTTCGCGCCCCAATTGGGCAATAAAAAAGGTTTCTATCGCATTGAGCGACATGGTCGCCATCAAGCCCCACACCAGAGGCAGCGCCAAGGTTTTTAGCTGTTCAGAGACCCGTCCTTCGGTAAGTGTTGCTGGTAAGAGGGTTGTCATAAACGCTGCCGGCCGCTGTAACCAAGAAAAGGCGATCAAAAATGGCGTGCAGTATACACCAGTGCCCTTGCGCCACTCCGCTTTAGGCATATCGAAGCGCGACAAAGTGTCGCACCAACAGTATCCTGGGAATGCAGTTTGCTGGGCATCAGTTCGCTATAATCGGCCTCACAAATTCACCGATCATCTGGATCCCAATGCCTCACAAAATTTTAATAAATGCGCCCTTCACCTTGGCCGGCCACGCGCAACACCTAGGCTACTGGGTGATTATCCGCACCTTGATTTTGATCTGCATAGGCATAGCCGCGAGTGTTGTTTTGTGGGATGGCACGGTCACTTTGCCGTTTACAGAAATTCTTATCGCGCTAATTGTTTTGACGGGCGTAAACCTGCTCACCTTCGCGCGCTTGCGCAAACCATTGCCAGTTACCCAATTGGAATTTTTTATCCAACTGTTAGTGGATTTGATTTGCTTGAGTGCGGTGTTTTATTTTAGTGGCGGCGCCAACAATCCGTTTGTCTCTTATTTTTTAGTGCCTATCTGTATTTGTTCAGCAACCTTAAATAGTCGCTATACACTCGCCATCGCCGGCCTGAGCGTTTTGAGCTATTCGCTCCTATTGTTTTTCCACATTCCCTTACCCATTCTGTCCCCCCATCATCATCAAGCCGACCACTCCATCAACTTGCATGTGCTCGGCATGTGGCTGAATTTTTTTATCAGTGCCTGTTTGATTACTTACTTTATTGTGAAAATGGCGCGGGATCTACGTGCGCAGGAAGCACAGCTAAATCGTTGGCGCGAGGACCAATTACGCGATGAGCAAGTGATGGCCGTAGCCACGCTCGCTGCAGGAACAGCTCATGAACTAGGTACACCTTTATCAACCATGAAGCTCTTGCTCAGTGAATTACGAACCGAATATAAAAACGTTGGTCCGCTACAAAAAGATTTGCAACTACTACAAGAACAAGTCAATCAGTGTGCCGATACTCTGCGCGAACTGGTCGCCACTGCGGAACAAAGCAAGGACGGGCAATTACCCAGCGACAACATCAGAAGCTACTGCGATAACATAATTGAACGCTGGAAAATTTTGCGCCCTGAAGTCATTGCGCAAGTGAATATTTCAGCTAACCACCCAGACCTGATCGTGCAGTTTCATCCGACTATTGCACAGGCAATTATCAACCTATTGAACAATGCCGCCGATGCCAGCCCGCAGGATATCGAAATTGACATCCACTGGAATTTACAAAATATGCAGTGGACGATTAAAGATAGCGGCGCGGGAATTGCCGAAGAAGTGACT
>CAIOHY010000384.1 GCA_903858205.1 uncultured Cellvibrio sp. | reverse complement strand
TCAATCGGTTCGATCAACATCAAAGGATAAATTCCTTGATGCTGTGACCTGATAAGTTGCAGGAGAGCGGGGTGGAGATTTCCACCCCGTTTTTTTGGGTGCGACAAAGGTAACCGTCGAATCCAGATTTGCTGCGGCCCTGCGCAAAAGGCTTTGGTGCGATCGTAGGGGGCGGTGGCAGTCTATCCAGACTTGCGCCAAGCAACACTGCGTTGATACGCCCACGTCAAAATAGGCAGGGCTTGCGCAGCGTCTGCGCAAAGGAACTTGGCATACCCCGGCCAGATCAAATCGATCCCTTTTGGTCAAAAAAAGCATCGGCAATGATTTCAAGAAAACAAAAGGCGTTCCTATTGATACGGTTTTGATTGTAAGCCGGTATTACCCAAAAAACATTGCGTAACTTACGCCGTAGGTTACATTCGGGCCGCACCGAAACGATCAGACCCAATTGCGGCACTCATTGCCACTTGCAGTGACAACAGCCCCGCCCTCCCCCGCCACGACGAAACGCTCAGGCCGCCTTGCGCCAATAGTGGCGCGGTATTCCGCCGTGCCATCAAGTCAACCCGCTCTTCCTGGTTTAGCGTATGCAGCCAATAGCCGCCCCGACAGTTCGAATCCAATTCAGAACCCCAAGGGCGCAGTAGTACGCATAGTCAGTCAAGGTGGCCGCCAAATAAACACTTGTCCGATCTGTTTTGTCACAGGAAAAGCCACTATTGTTATCTTGCTTTGCGCTTTGATCAGTCACCCAGAATAAGTATCTTTATAGATACTGGCGTATATCTAACCAAACCTCGTTTTTGGAATCCCTTGGGCCGGGGGAATAAAAAAATTATTTACACCCTCCAGCATTTGGGAATAACATTAGATTTATGGTTTTTTTATTTAGTTTTATTAATCAGCTTTTCCAGCGTTTCAGCATCAACTAATCGTGCACTTTTAAGGAGATCCGCGTGATGTTTAATCATTTTTGGTCCAAAGCTACTGCAGTGGCAAGCTCAGGCGTCATGTTTGCTTTATACGGCTCATACGCAGCGGCGGAATCATCAGCAATGCTGAAACCCGATGACTTCGTCGGCATCTCGTTTTGGTTGATTTCGATGGCGCTGATTGCGTCTACAGTCTTTTTCTTTCTTGAGCGAGATCGTGTCTCAGCCAAATGGAAAACTTCGCTGACCGTATCAGGACTCGTCACTTTGGTGGCTGCAGTGCATTATTTCTACATGCGTGATGTATGGGTCGCGTCCGGCGCGACACCTACCGTGTTTCGTTACATTGATTGGTTAATCACGGTCCCCCTGCTGATGATCGAGTTCTACTTGATCTTGTCGGCTATCGCAAAAGTGCCAGTTGGTATCTTCTGGCGCCTGATGATTGGCACATTGGTGATGCTCATCGGCGGCTACCTCGGTGAGGCCGGTTACATCGCGGTGTGGCCAGCGTTCATTGTCGGCATGCTTGGCTGGGGCTACATTCTGTATGAGATTTTCATGGGTCAAGCCAGCAAAATTAACGCTGAAAGCTCGCCTCCTGCAGTGCAGTCGGCTTTCAACACCATGCGCTGGATCGTCACCATTGGCTGGGCGATTTATCCGCTGGGTTACTTTTTCGGCTATTTGACGGGTGCCAATCCGACGGCAAGCGCGAACGCGCTCAACGTCATTTACAACCTGGCTGATGTGTTGAACAAGATTGCCTTTGGCTTGATCATTTGGACAGTTGCAGTCAGCGAATCTGAAAGTTCTGTGAAGAAATAAGGCTTCATGCCGAAACCGTTTTCCCCAGCTATTGATGCTGGGGAAAACGGTCGGCGCATCGAATAGCAATTTCGATCGTGACGGGGGCTTTCGATGGCTGAAATTATGAGCAGATCAGCTGTAAGCTTGAGCGACATCGAGATCTCATTAGCGGCTGTTGAAATTTGTATGCATGACGCTTTGTGCCCGGAAGCTTTTTTGTTGACGCAGGCGCAAGTGACAGCCCGTAGCGCCGCCAGTTATCACCTGGGTGCGGGTGGAAGACGAGTGCGGGCCCGGTTGGCACTGGC
>CAIOHY010000383.1 GCA_903858205.1 uncultured Cellvibrio sp. | reverse complement strand
TCGCCGCTTCGCCCAAAAAGATGTTGAAAACCTTATTCAGCTCCACAGTTCGCAGGCACCTGAAAAAATTTTACGTATTTTAGTTGTGGATGATGACCGCCAATTCCGCGAATTTTTAGTGGAGTTTTTCTCGACCGTCACGCCCAAAGTGAATGTTGCTCAAGCGACCGATGGATTCCATGCCGGCTTGATGACCGCCCAGTTTAAACCTCATATCATTTTGCTGGACTACTCGATGCCAGGACTTTCCGGCGTCACAGTATGCAAACAAATTAAAAGCAACCTGGAACACGCTGCAATTCGAATTATCGCTGTTACTGGTCATGGCCTCACTAGCGTGAAGCAAGAATTGTTAGATGCGGGAGCTGAAGCCGTACTAACCAAACCCGTAAGCACCACATTGCTAGTGGATCATGTCTTAGGCACTAAAACAGTATAACCGCTGGTTGCGGCCCTACCACAAACTCGCGCTCCGCAACGAAGTCCTGAAAACATAAACATTGACCCAGCCCACCAATTTCCTTTTGCAGTTTCGCAATAGGTTATCCGTAGTTAAAAAAACATTACAAGATCAATATTATTCTCACAGCGAATCTATTAAAAAAGATTCGCTGCAGCCTCAACTTATGTTTAAGGATATGGATTTAATCGTAAGCGCAGCCCCAACCACACCCTATTACCCCAAACGCTTTTAATCTAACGTACAGCCTCCAGTTAAAAGGGGGCGGTATGAGAGCAAGACGCAGCAAAGAAGATTGGCAAGAATTGATTCAACGTCAATCCGACAGCGGCCTTTCAGCACAACAATTTTGTCGTGACAATGATGTATGCCCGAAATATTTCAGTATTCGCAAAAAGCAATTGGGGCTACGGCAATCCGCTTTTGTTCCTGTTTTACAATCCAGACGCGCTGACCTTCACATTCCAACAAGCGCATTAACGCCCGCATCTCTCGCATTGCAGTGCGGCCGATGCTGTTTGCGTTTTGAGACGACGCCCGATTCGGCGTGGTTGGCACAACTGGTTAGAACACTTGCATGATTCAATGGACTGACGTGCCCATCTATGTGCATCGCGTGCCGGTGGATTTCCGCAAATCCATTAATGGATTATTGATGATTGTGCAAAGCGACATGGCGCTATCACCCTTTGCAGAATCGCTCTTTGTATTTGGCAATGCCAGCCGCGATAAAATCAAAATTTTGTATTGGGATAAAACGGGCTTTTGCCTTTGGTATAAACGATTGGAGAAGGATAAATTCAAATGGCCACGCACCGATGATGCTACGTTGAGTTTATCGACCGAGCAATTTTCATGGTTATTGCGTGGGCTTGATATTGCGAAACTTAAGCCGCACTCGGAAAAATATTTCTCGGCCATTGGCTAATGATGTCGAAAACCACAAGGTGGATTGGTAAAATCCATCTATGCAAAATAGTGTGGATATCGAACAAGAAAATCGTCGCCTGCGTAAAGTTATCGTAGATAAAGACCATCACATCAAAATTCTCGAAGACTATATTCT
>CAIOHY010000382.1 GCA_903858205.1 uncultured Cellvibrio sp. | reverse complement strand
TTGAAGCAAGAAAACAAAGTGCCTCATGATTTTCTATAAAAATCATGGGGCACTAATGACGTAATGGAGTTTTTGGGTCGCTAACTTATGGTTGGCGGGGTGGTTGGTTTTCTTAAGTCTAGTTTTAACTTGTCGATAAAGTAATCTTTAATTGTCCTGACGTACTCTTCCGATAATGGGCCGAGTAAATGCTGCTGATGCGCCGGAATATAAGAGGCAGGATCAACGCCTTGTTTAAATAAATAATGATCAAACAGAAAACGCCATGCGCTGCGCTGATTGGGGGTTAAATCGCGCATCGCGAGCAGCGCAATATTGAGACTGTCGATGGGGCTAGGCGATGTGGCACCTTTTACGGCTGATCCATTCCACCAATAATTCATCAGTGCATTCACTTTTGCCAATGACTCAACATGGTGCCACCAGAGCATAGGAATAAATATCGCATCACCCGGTGCAAGTTCAGCAGAATACGCATTCGCCAATGCGGTTTTGAAGAGTGGATAGCGCTCAAGATCCGGCGCATGCAAATCAACCAAACTAACCGGCGCTCCCGCTGGAGTGAAATTAAGCGGCCCCGGATATAAATTGCCGGTTTGATTCGGGGGAAATACTATAAACCGCCTACGCCCGGCAACAACGCAAGCGATATTGTCTGCGCCATCATAATGCGCACTCACAATACCTTCATTGCCGATCCACAAACGCGGCTCTATTGTCGGAAAAAAATCCGAATTATTGTCACCGCTTAAACCAGGCAATAATTCACTCGTTGAAGAATTTTGCATGGAAATAGCAGGGTAGATTTCTCTATCCATCAACTCCAACAAGCGCCCCAAAAACAGATCAACTCGCTCTTCGCCGCTGATGTAATTCACATCGGTAAGATCATCGTTGTAATAGAAGCGTTTTTTGGCCGCCGGCGGCGCTACAAAAATCCTGACTTTTTTGCCGGTGTAAAAGCGCAACAAATAATTGACCAGATCCTGCGGCCTTCTTTGTGCTGCAGCTACCAGTGGCCAATGGCCAGCAAAATTGCGTATTACCACTGGCTGCTGCGCGGGAGCTATCTCGTTAAAAAATTGCTCAGCTGAAAGATGGTGGTATTCCGCAATGGGTTTATATGCCGTCATATTCACCTTACTCACCCCACTTTTTTACGGCGCAGTGCTGCCGGATAAATTCATCATGCCTGGGCATGTTCATCACAGTCTCCAAGACGTTGCGCGAACTCTCGCGCATCACATTCGCGACATGCTGCGTATCAAATGCATCCACCAAGGGATGGTATTTTTTGGGGCGCACCTTCATACCCTCAAGAATTGAACACCAGCTATCCATCGTAAAAAACTGGCCGGGGATATGTTCTATCTGGCCGCGCTCGCGAAACAACGTGATTTTTTCACGCAGGGAATCAGGCACTGGCATAGTCTTACACCAACGCCAAAATTCAGTGTCATCGCGCCCGCTCGTGCAGTAGTGCAAAATAATAAAATCGCGGACTTCCTGATAATCTGTATTTATTTTTTTATTAAATGCCTGTTCGGTATGGGATTCAAAATCACGATCAGGAAAATGGCGAACAAAATGCACCAGGGTTTTATGCACCAGATGAATGGCAGTGGATTCCAATGGCTCAAGAAAGCCAGACGCAAGCCCCAAGGCCAAACAGTTGTTGTGCCATATTTTTTTGCGGCGCCCGGTCGTAAATGGAATGACTCGCGGTTCATTGAGTAATTTTCCATTGACGGCTTTCAGCAAGCGATCAGTCGCTTGTTCGTCAGTGCAGTATTGGCTTGCAAATACGTAGCCATTACCCGTGCGATGTTGCAATGGAATTTTCCAGGTCCAACCAGCCTCGCGCGCAGTCGAGATAGTGTAAGGATGAAGGCCATCGGTATTTTCTGTTTGCACCGCAACCGCGCGGTCACAGGGCAAGTAATGGCTCCAATCTTCGTAGCCCACCTTGAGGGCACCATCAATTAGAAGGCCTTTGAATCCCGTACAATCAATAAAAAAATCACTGTCTAACCATGTGCCGTTATTCAGTTCTAACCTGCGGATAAATTCTCGCTCATCCACCACAACCTTGTTAACGGTTGCTTCAATTCTTTCTATGCCACGCTTTTTGCAAAGTTCACGCAAATAACGCGCGGCCAGTATCGCATCCAAATGTAATGCGTGGCTGTAACTGTTCATGACCCAATGTTGTTGCTGGGGAAGGCGCAACATAAATCGCTGATGCTCGGCCATGACGGCGCAAGGAGAATGATCGAGCCAAGCGGTGTTGTGCCCCTCGGTGATCGCTTTTAACCAGAGCTGATAGAACTCAAATCCATTGACCTCTTGCCCTACCCGACCGAACGGATGAAAAAATTGCTCACCGGGTTTTAGCCAATCATCAAAACGAATACCCAATTTAAATGTTGCCGCTGTCGCTTCAGCAAATTCTTTAAGATTGATCTGGCATGTGCGCAAAAAATCCATGATTGTCGGCACAGTGGATTCACCCACACCGATAGTCGCAACATCAGGCGATTCAATGACCGTGATTTTTATTTGACTGCCTTGCAGTGCAGAGGAAAGCAAACTGGCAGCCATCCACCCTGCAGTACCACCACCGACAATACAGATTGAATTCAGGGTATTTTTTTGCATCGCGAGTATCTGTTTAGTGAGGTCTTAACAACCATAGTAGCAACCATAAAAAAAAGCGCGCAGTAAATTTGCTGCGCGCTTTTTTATTCAAGCTCTAATCAACGGATTCGAATAGACACCCGAAAGTTAGAAGGTTGCGCGAAGGCTCAGTGCGTAACGACGGTCGGTAGTAAAGCTCAACGCATCCGTTTTCACACCGGCTTGATTCATTTGATAAACGGTTTTGGTCTCGGTATTCAGCAGGTTGCTGCCCTCAACACCCACCTTCCAGTTTTCGTTAATGGTGTAGTACAAACTAGCATCCATCATGCCTGCGGCCTTGGCATAAACCGGAGCGAAGTCCTCTGATTCACGCAACGTCAGCAGGTACTCGGAACGCCAGGTGTAAGCCAAACGGAACGAGATATCGTTGTATTCATACATACCTACAACGTTCAGGTTTTGGTCGGAGTAGCCTTGCAGTGGCAGACCGCTGAATACACGGAAGGTATTGCGCTCATCCACAATTGGCTGACCGGATGAGTTAAAGCGAGTGCTTGGACCGACTGCACCATTTGGATCTTCCAACCCATTCTGGTCGATGTAGGTATAGTTGAATTGCAAACCTAAACCACTCCAGGCACCTGGCAACATATCGTAGAACTGTGAGTAAGAGAGTTCTGCACCACGGATGGTACCCGAGCCCGTATTCGCAGGGCCGTAAGCAGCGAGCGTGTGCGTGGTTCCTCTGTGCTGGATATCCAGATCAAAGCCTCTGTTGCGGATAATGTTGTCCAGCTCTTTGTGGAATAAACCCAGCGTCAATGAGCCCGCTTTTGCAAAGTACCATTCACCGGTCAAATCAAAATTGACCGATTCTTCCGGCTTGAGGTAGGGGTTGCTGGCTTCCGCATTCAAGGAAACATTGTCGATTCCAATTACCGGGTTGGTAGTTTCGCTCTGCGGCTTGGACTCGTCCTTAAGCGTTGGATCAACTTCCAGTCCGACAATCATGCGGTTACGGGTATCGGTCAGACTTGGGTAGTAAAGCCCCTGTGATGCACCAAAGCGAACGACCACATCATCAGCAACACCAAAGGTCAGGTTCAAGCTCGGCAGCACTGTGTCGTAATCGGTGCCTTCAACCGTGCTTTGAAGCGACTCACCACTGGCAAGATCATAAATAGCCTTGTATTGAGACTCCAAAAACCCAGCCGTTTGCTTACCGCCGCGACTGGTCGTCGCTGGCAACACGGTAAAGCCGGTCGATTCCAATTGAT
>CAIOHY010000381.1 GCA_903858205.1 uncultured Cellvibrio sp. | reverse complement strand
GTTTCAATGCTCATATTGGCCAGTTATGTATTTCATTCGTGACATGGGGTGAGCTGATATGCGGTGCCGAGAAGTCAGCCGCAGTTGAGCGCAATTTAGATCAACCTCAAGGCTTTGCAGCACGGGAATTTAAAAAGGTTAAAGGTTTGCGCTTGGAAAACTGGGTTAAAGAAAAATAACATTCACTGATTACACACCTGCTTCGAACCATAGAAATAAGCAGGCACTTTTCCGCTGGTGAGCAACTGCTCAAAATTAGTATGTTCGCTTAGCGCCTTATCAAAGACCCCCATCATTACCGCAGAGGTTCCGGGTAAAACCAATGTCATATGCAAACAACCTTTACGCTCAATAACTCCCACATAATTTGGAAACCATGAATCACCACCTTTCATCCAAATACCAATAACGTCGTCCCCACGCTGATCGCGCCGCCAAGGTTTACCCCACAACGTCTCAAGCGCTGCAATAGATTGCGTGGCGGGCAGCTCGGTTAAATGCCCCACCGGCAGCTGCAATGTCTCCCTGATCCAGCGATCACTAACCGGCGCGACAGCGTGCGCGACAGGGCCAAATTCTTTCCATTTACTTTCAGTTAGCTCCACCGCATTTGCAGCGGCGCCATCACAAGCCACCTGTCCATACTGAATAAATTCCTGCCGCCCGATATTGACGTTATTGCCTGCGATGGGCACATACATATCAAAATTCAGTACATGCTTTTTGTTATACAAAACCTGAAACCCTCCGGGGCATAATTGCCCGGCGGTGCTGTTCCAGTAGGTTTCGGCGAGCTTTGCGTGCTTGAGATAATACTCGATGCGGTAGTGGTTTTTACCTGCGGGAACTACCACGTAGCCTTGGCCGTTTTTTAGCGGCCGTTGGGCTGGAGTGCAGGCCAGGATTGATACTGCACAGATAAAAATGAAAAATGTAATTTTGTTCGCAAACATTCGACGCCATCCCAGTAATAGCAAGTTACAGATTATCGGAAGTATCTTGCCGACCAAGCACTCTCATTCAACCAATGTTGATTTATAACGCCCTTTATTTACATGGATGAAATGTATGCCGATTTTGTAGGAGCAAAACTTGGCTCCACAGGTTTCCAGCTCGACTATAAGTTAAGATCATTTATTGAACGCAACTTCTACCGAGCGATTGCATCTTTTTTGCACATGTGCTCATTGTAGAAGGCGTCACTGAGAGGTACACATAACTAGTCATCAATACACAGTCGTGAACCGCAACGCCAGATTGCGCGGCCAATATCTTCAATTGTTGTAGATAAAAAGCGTAATCTTATTCATCAAAAAAAATGTGATGTGAATAACCCGGCACATACAACCTCGGCAACCTTGCCATCTACTTCTCCTTGAAATTGAATTTAAAAACCTTTGCACTTTATTACTTTTGGATCAAGGAGTCCGCCCCCTTGATCTTTGCAGGAAATTAATATTGAAAAGTAACCCTCATTGAATTGTCAAGGTAAAAACTGTAAATTGCCAGCGTGCCAAGATGGCAAATGCAATTCGGATATACGTCATTGGTAATCTGGCGACGCAAGGTGTTTTTAAATACAGAACTTATCTTTAGGAATTATCATGAAAATTAGGAATTTTGTTTTTTTAGCTTTATTAGGTCTTTGTTCTGCTTCGAATGTTTCTGCTGTAGTCATTACAG
>CAIOHY010000380.1 GCA_903858205.1 uncultured Cellvibrio sp. | reverse complement strand
CGCAGGTCATTTCGGTTGCGCGTGATTTATTTGATACGCTTTTAAGTTCACTTTAATTGAGTGCATCGTCATCCCCGTGTGCGGGGATCCATCTGTCAACAGTGAAAAATAAAAAGTTGGATCGCTTCATGCATTAACTACATCATGAATCTGATAGGGGCAAATTATTGCCGCTTGCTTGCCGCACCAGGAGAGCATAGTTATGCGTGTATCCACTTCTCAAATTTATAATATCGCCACGCTTGGAATGGGTCAGGCGCAAGCGGCGGTAACAAAAACCCAGGAGCAAATTTCGACGGGAAAAAGAGTGCTTTCTCCCGCCGATGATCCGGTCGCGGCCACCAGTATTTTGCACCTCAATCAAGAACTGGCGCGCACCGAGCAATACAAAAAAAATATCGATATCGCCGAGAACAGTTTGAATCTGGAAGAGACAAACTTGCAAACCATTGTGGGGCTTGTGCAGCGAATCCGCGAAATTGCCGTATCTGCCGGTAACACGGCAGTGATGACATCGGAAAACTACAAATCACTCGCCGCTGAAGTGGATACGCGGATTAACGAGCTGGTCAATCTGCAGAATACGCGCAATGCATCCGGGCAATACATTTTTGCTGGTTACCAAAGCGGCACTAAACCTTTTGTCGGCGACGGCGGCGGAAATTTTTCGTACTTGGGCGATGAAGGACAATTGCGTTTGCAGGCATCGGCTTCTGTGATCGTTGCTGTTAGCGATTCGGGCAAAAAATTATTTGTTGATATTCCCAGCGGGCACAACACGTTTATCACTTCCGCGAGTACGAGCAATCAATCGCTACCGCCTGCGGTGATCTCGGTCGGGGAAGTCTTTGATCAGGACGAGTTTGACAAACTTTATCCGCGTGATCTGGTGGTGACCTTTACCAAATCCGGTTCGGCTATTAATTTTAGTGTCAGTGAGCGCGCGTCCGGCAAGCAGCTTTTGGTTAATCAGCCTTACATCGCCGGTGAAGATATAGAAGTGTCTGGCGCGCGCTTTAAAGTGTTAGGAAATCCATACCCTGGCGAAGCCGCTATTGCGGCTAACTTGCCGTTTAGTGCGGCACCCCCCGTTCCCGTTGCCGCGATTAACGCTGGCGATACGGTACGTATTAGCGTGGGTGGAAAAACCGAAGAGTTTAGTTTCCCCGCCGGCGTCGTTGCGGGTGATACAGCGGGTTTTGTCGCCGCGTTAAATACCGGAGCCGCAGTGCCTCCAGCACTCCCTACCGGTAATGCAGCAAAACTCGCTAACCTTGGTATTACTGCCAGTGCGACCGGCTTGGTAAGCCCGACGGGATTAAACATTACCGTGACCGATGGTATTGGAACCAGCGCCAGTGCCATTCTTGGAAGTGCGAGTGCGACTCGCTCGGTAAACCTGCCGTTCACTATTCCTATTCTCGCCCATGATTTTTCCGCGACGCCAACAACGTTTCAGCTTGAGGTCAATGGCAAAACCGAAACGATAACGTTTAATCAAAACATTACGGACGAAACTGATTTGGCCGCCGCATTTAATGATCCAGCAAATGCTGCACAGTTGGCGCGGTTAGGATTGAGCGTGACCGAACAAGGCATTATTTCCAACAGCAATGCAAAGGTAACCATTAAAGGTGGCAATTTGTTTTTAGATGGTGTTACCGGTCTGAACACTCAAGGCACAGGCACGTCGTCAACTATTGGGGTCTTGGTCAAACCGGGCGATAGTTTTTTTGTG
>CAIOHY010000379.1 GCA_903858205.1 uncultured Cellvibrio sp. | reverse complement strand
TGCTGTCTACGCTGCACTCAATTATGATGGCACTACCTCATGGACACCCACACATCCGCTCGATGAAAAAGTGTTAGCTGCCTTTAATCAGGACCAGCGCCGCGATAAAGGTTTCGGGCCAGCCCTTGGCCCTGAATGCACAAGCTACCTGAAAAATGCACTGGAAAATAAGGGTTACCGGGTCTCCATCAAACCTAGCCCTTGGCAATTAACCGCAAAAGACCAAGCAATGCAAAATGAATTGATTCAAGGGATTGCCGCTGCAGTCAATGCAGACAAAAACGTAACAGAAAGCGAGATCGAGGATTGGAAAAATTTCAGGCTTGCCAATACTACCGAGGGGACTTGCTCCATCGGCCATTGGGATTTATTGGCGCTGCCGCACTAATTTGCAGGCAGCGAAAAGGCATCAATTAATCGATCACGCAATTCATCCATTCGCCACACAGGCGCATCGCCAGTGGGCAACATTCCCGGTGTCCACTGCCAATGTGCAACAGCGTCTATCACTTTGGCATCGCGCGCAATTAAATGTATCGGCACATCGCGACTACCGATTTTTAATTGCCCTGTATCGCCAGTCACAATAGGTGCGGGTTGATGATCACCCAAGACCAGTACAACCAGATTGTCATCCCCATAAGTTTTTATATAAGACGCAATTGTTGCTAACGCATACTCAATCGACAAGCGGAATTGCAAACGAATACGTGCATTATTTTTCCAGACCTCTTCCGGGCTATCGCCACTCGTTGCTTGCGCATCAAAAACGCGCCCATCACCCACAGCATGCCAATCGATTAATTGCGGCACAGGCGTCCAGGGCGCATGGGAGGAAATCAACGCAATTTCTGCCATCAGAGGCGCACGTGTTTTTTGCGAACGCTCACGCTCCTGAAACGCGGCAAGCGTGTATTGGTCGGGCATGGTGACCCAATTAAAAGGCTTGCCCTGATAACCGAGATTATGCGCATCATAAATATGATCATAACCGTAAAAATTTCCCTCAGGCCAATCCATCGTAATCGCCGGCATCACCGCCACCGTGCGCCAGCCTGCCTGATTAAATAAGCGATTCAGTGTCGGTCGCTTGCTGATCATCAAACTGTTGTAGCGAATCTGGTTGTCAATCCACAAGCCCGACATGGCCGTACCGTGCGCGAGCCAACTCAAACCACCTAAAGTCGGCGAGGTTAAAAAACCACTGCGCGTCGCAAAACCATTTTCTGCCAACTCATCACCGGTGCGCTCCAACAATGGACGAATCTGTGGCGCAAATTCGGGATTATCCAACACTGTGCGGCCATAGGATTCAACAAATATCACCAGTAGATCTTTGCCGCGCAAAAGCGCAAAGAGATTTTCATCGTTAGGAACCAAAGCATCGGTCTGCTCCAGTTGCGCATTAAATGATTTGATATCCGTTGCGGTAGCAACAATATCACGCGCATGGGCTAACAAATGTTGGTAAAACTGTATAGACGCGCGCGGTGACCCTGCCAAAAATAATACCCACCACAATACCAATCCACTCGCTAACAAGGTCGCTGACGCACGCACAGAAGTACGCAACAGCCCTTGTACTCGCCCCAACACCCAGAAAGCGCCCACTACAATTGCCAGAACAAACAATGCGAGCAATACAGCGACAAGCAGAGCGCCCGCTTTACCAATTACGCCATTCAGTAAATTCATCCCATTGATAAACAAATATCCGTCAAATACCGGATTAAATGCTCGCGCAAATACCTTGTGCGTCGCTATGTCGGCGCAAGTGAAAATCGCACCTAGTGCAAGCAGCACCGCCATCGCCCACCGCAATGCCACGCCTCTGCGGTCGGATACCAGCAGCACCAAACCAACAATCACTAATTCAAGTGGAAAAACCAGAAAGGATGAAAAGCCAATTTCACTGAGACGATTGGGGATAACAAGCGCTACAAAAATGAAAGCAACTGCAGCAACATTGAGAATGGATTGAATAGGCAGCAAAGAGTGAATCCTGTTATTCGAGGGTTACCGGAGAAATTCCCGCGTTGTGCATACATGATAATGGATATGACCGAGACAGGGTAAATCGATTATTGTAGGGGCGCCGCTTGCTGCGCCCTTTTTTCTTGCAGCGCCCCTACGGCGTCATCCACTGGGACATTGCGGATTGCCATTTGGTGAAGCGCTGCAATAGTTGCGGATTTTGTTGCGGGCTAAATACATCCTCTTGCAAAACCGGCTTCCAACGCTGTGGTAAACCGGCAGCCATGCAGGCGGCACCTTGTAGAGTTGCATCGGCGTTATCGCTGCGATGGACACGGGAAAAGGTGAGGTCTGCAATTTTTTGGCAAACGGCATCGGCTTTACTAAAACCGCCGCTGATGATTATTTTTTTCGCGCTGCAAAGTTGATTCATTAGTTGCACATTGATAACAATTTGGAAAATTACCGATTCAATCCACGCAAGAATTTTTTCTTCTCCTGTTAAATTCTCGCTAAAGCGTGATTGCAAATCGGTTCGCCAATAAGGTGCGCTTAGGCCGCCGATGGCGTTTAAGAAATAACAATCACCTGCTGGATGTAATGCAAGTGCGCTGTCAATATCTTGCGGGGTGATTGCCAATCCGGTTTGCTGCTGGATAAAACTGATTGCAGCCGCTGCGCCGTTTACGGTCGCCTCCCACGCGTAATATTTTTTATCGGCCGGGTTTTCTGACACCCCCATTTCTGACAACCAAAGCGGACTGACTAATAACCCTTCTGGCGCATGCAGATTTTCACTCAAGCGCTGGATAAAAGCGCCCGTACCAATGTTGATGTAACAACTATCCGGCTCGGGCAAACCGCGTGCAAAAAGTGAGGCGCCTTGATCGCGTGCGCTCGCAGTGAATGGGATTGTGTGATCGTCCAATTGCAAATTGCCAAAGTGGCTATTGTGGTACTGACAATGCGGTAAAACATTTCGCGGGATTTTAAAGATATCGAGTAGCGACTCATCCCACTCGTTGCGTTGCAAATTCCATAACAACGTGCGTTGAGCGTGACCAGGATCGACCAGGTTTTTTCTATCAAGCAGATGCCAAAAAATATAACTGACGATGGGCCCGATACTGAGGCAATTATCTTGTTGTGCTTGCGCGACGTGTTCATTGTGCTCAAGGCACCAACGTATTTTGGTTGCGCCGTAGTGCGGCGACAAACGCAAGCCAGTTAGCTGTTGGGTTTCTTGGTGTGTAAGTGGGATAGAGGATAAGTAAGGTTCGCCGCGAATATCCTGCCAACTTAACACGGGCGTTAGTGCTGCGCCGGTTTGATTATTCCAACACAACAGTGATGAACCCTGCCCCGCAAAACTCGCCGCCTCTATTCGTTTTACATCACCCCCAAGCTGCTGCTGAATTTTCGCCAAGCACTCGCGAATACCCGCAAGAATTTCTTCCCCGTTTTGTTCGACATGTTCGTAGTTCAAAGAGTTATTGCGGGAGGGCTCTGGCTTGTGATGGGTCGTTGCGCAAGCTGCTGAGTAACAACAGATTTGCTGGCCTTCAGCTGAATAGATTGCCACGCGGGTGCTTTGACCGCCTTGGTCAATGGCGAGCAAAAGATCAGTAGGACGATATTGCGGTTGGGGCATGACACTTACTCAATAAGGCTATTGAGTAAGTGTAGCAAGAAAACAAGACCTT
>CAIOHY010000378.1 GCA_903858205.1 uncultured Cellvibrio sp. | reverse complement strand
CTAACTGCTAACTGTTAACTGTTCACTGTCTTGTTCCTCCCAAAGAACGATACAGATCAACAAAGCGTTGCGAACGTTCATTTTTCGTCCTGATCAACTCGATTTCAGCATCTCTGATATTCTTTTGGGCGTTGATGACTTCCAAATAATTGGCATAACCATAGGCAAAAAGGTCGTGCGAATTGGCCTCGGCACTTTCCAATACTTTTACTTCATTTTCGAGCATCTCGATTTCACTGTTCAATGACTTGATTTTTGAAATACAACACTGAACTTCGCTAACCCCTTTCATATAAGCAAATTGATAGTTTAACAATGCTTGTTTTCGTTCCGCCTCTTTGATTTTTAGGTTAAAAGTCAGTTGACGGTTTTGAAAAATAGGGAGCGTTAGGTTATTGATGACCCCCCAGGTGAGCGATGCGGCATTGAACAATAGATCGGGGGAGCTGGCCAATAATCCCACATTGGCGCTGATCACCAAAGAGGGGTAAAAGGCTTTTCGGGCTGCCTCCACGTCAAACCCAGCCGCTTGTGCTTGCAAGGCCGCCGCCAAGATGTCCGGTCGGTTGGTCAGCAAATCAGTAGAAATACCCTGTTCAATATTGAATAAGACATCAGATGTTGATGGTCTTTTTTCTACCGCAATTGTTCGTGGGCTTCGGTTCAAAAGTAAATTCAAAAAGGACTCTGTGGTAATGATCTGTCGCTTGATCTTGTGCAGCTGCGTCTGGCTGTTCAAGCGTTGTGCTTCGAATTGTAATACCGCTAAATTGGTAGCCCTTCCCGCCATTTTTTGTACTTTAACCATTTCAAAAGCAATCGTTTGAAGGCGGATATTACGTTCCATAATTTCCAACTCCTGATCGTACAGTTGCAATTCGAAGTAGGCTTTAGCTATCTCTGACGCTAAAGTTGTTTTAACCAATCGAATCCCTTCGCTTGTGGCCAGCATGCGGGCTTTGGCGGATGCTTTTCGCTCCTTCAATTTTCCCCAAATATCCAATTCCCAGGAGGAGGTGAAATTGGCATAAGTCCCTATGGGCGAATAGTCCTTAAAGCTCTGATTGCTTGGAATTACCCCCGCATTGGCCTGTAACGTGGGGTAAAAAGCACCCTTGCTCATTTGATAATAAGCATTGGCAACTTCAATCTGCTCAAGGGCATTTTTAAGGTCAACGTTGTTTGCCAACGCTGTGTCTATCAGCTGCTTTAGTTTTTGATCTTTAAAAATAAGCGACCAATATTCAGTAGAGTCATTGTTAAAATTGGAACGGTATTGAGACGGCCTTATTCTCGAAGCAATCGTCCGTTTGGGAGCTGTACATGCGTTGAAGGCAATGGTTGCCATCAGCAGTGAATACAGCAGGTATGTTTTTATATTTTTCATAATGAATGGTTGTGTTTTCTTTTTCGAGTTACCTTTTGCGACAACTTTGCAAAAACGACATACAATCCCGGTACCATGATCAGCCCGATGAATGTCCCCACGAACATACCACCCGCCGATGCAATTCCGATAGAGCGATTGCCCAATGCCCCGGCGCCCGATGAGAAACAGAGTGGCAACAATCCTGCTATAAAGGCAAAAGAGGTCATCAGAATAGGACGTAGACGAGCAGCAGCGCCGAGTTGTGCAGACTGCAAAATGGTGCGTCCCTCTTTCTGTTTTTGCAATGCAAATTCAACTATCAAAATAGCATTTTTTCCCAACAATCCGATGAGCATAATCATCGCCACCTGGGCGTAGATATTGTTTTCAAGACCAGCCAATTGTAAAAAGAGAAAGGAGCCGAAAATACCGGAAGGGAGTGCCAAAATGATGACCATCG
>CAIOHY010000377.1 GCA_903858205.1 uncultured Cellvibrio sp. | reverse complement strand
GGAACCTTTTACGGAACCTTTTACGGAACAACGCAATGAAACACGCTTCATTTAATTTCCAAAAATACCTCAGCCGCTGTGTAGGTTTTTTGTTAATGATTACCGGACTCAACGTGTACGCAGGCAACCTTACTGCCAGCGTTGATCGCGATGAGCTAGGATTAGAAGAGACATTTACACTGGTGCTGCGCTACGACGAGCAGATCAACACCACGCCCGACTACGAACTACTGCGCAAGGACTTTGATATTCTCAATACCCAAAGCGGTACACAGATGAGCATTATCAATGGGAGTATGGAAGCGTCCACCGAATGGAAAATCGCGCTAGCACCCAAACGCATCGGTAAATTATTGATTCCATCATTTACGATTGACGGCGCGATTAGTGATGCGATTGAAATCACTGTTGAGGGAAAAAGTAAGTCGCCAAAAAATACGGACAATAATGTGACTGTAGAAGTTGAGACAAGCAAAGATACCAGCTACGTACAAGAACAAATTATTGTCACCCTGCGGCTCTACACTACGGTCGGTTTAAACGGTATAGAACTGCAACCGCTGCAAGTTAAAGATGCATTAGTAGTCAACATCGATGAGAAACAATATCAAACCAATATCAATGGCCGACCCGGTGCGGCGGTAGAAACACGCTACGCCGTATTTCCGCAAAAAAGTGGCGAATTGATAATCCCGAGCATGCTCTACCAGGTTTCTGTGAGTTCGGGCCAGCGCGATCTATGGGACCGTTTTTATGGCAACAGCCAAAATAATATTTTACGTTTGCGCACCGATGAACAACGCATCAATGTGCTTCCTGCCCCGGCATCAGTTACTGCAGGTGATTGGTTACCCGCGCTCAATGTTAATTTGAGCGAACACTGGAGCACCAGCCTCGATTCATTAAAAGTAGGTGAACCTATTACTCGTAGTATCACCGTTAAGGCCGACGGACTTACTGCTGGGCAAATTAATCCCCTGCAATTGGCGCCGATTGATGGACTCACTTTTTATAACGACCAGGCACAAACGGACGACCAAAAATCCGCTAATGGTGTTGAAGGTTCACGCATTGAAACCATCGCTATAGTGCCAACGAAAGCAGGCCATTTCACATTACCGGAAATAAAACTGAATTGGTGGGATACCAAATCCAACAGCATCCGCACGGCCACCCTACCCGCTGTTTCGCTTACCGTTGGCCTTGGCGATATGACCCAACTGGCAGCGCCAGCCAATGAAATAGAAGAACCCACCAGCGTGGATATCAATACCGACTTAAGCACGATTGAACCGCAACAGACTGTTGTGCAGGAAAAAACGCCGCTCTGGCTTTACATCAGCAATGCACTCGCACTGATAGTTGCTCTCTTTTTTGCACTGCGGTTTTGGCAAACCAAACGTGAGCTAGTTGCTCTTTATACAACGGAACGCGCTGAATTAAATGAACTTAACCAAAATGAAAATGAAGCATGGAACAACTTCAAACGTACACTTGCCGATAAAGAATTAGCCGCACTGCGCAAAGCATTGATTAACTGGGCGCAGGTATATTGGAATAACGAGTCCATTACCAGCTTGCAAGCAATCGCCACACAAGCTCATGAACCCGCACTGACCGAAGAGCTCCGCAAATTGGACGAAGCAATGTTTAGCGCCCACAGCAGCGCACCAGACACTGAAGTACTGCTGCAGTTACTGGCAAATCTACGCAAAACCAAACATAAAAAAACGGCCGACAACAAAAAGTTGCGGCCGCTATATAAAGTTTAACCTGGAACAAATGACCGCAGCTGAACTAAAAAGCAGTTGCGGAATTTAAGTTCAAACCCTGGCTTCAGTGACTCAATTCCGGTAATACTGCAAGCGATCGATCTGGCGATCAAACTGATCCAATACATGCTCAATGCAGCGGGACGCCAAGGTGAAGTAGTCAACAGCCTGAATGCTTGGGCGTTCGATAATCAACTCGGTTTCAATACAACGGAGCAGTTGTTGAATTTCTACCCGCGATTTATCCGGCCATGATGAATCAACGCTCGACGCAATTTTATTGCGCAAGTGATTAAGCTGAATACGCAACACACTCGAACACTCTCCCTTCGCCGCCACACCGGTTCCCAACGCACGAGCCTGCCCGATGTATTCCGCGATCGATAACAAGTAGCGCCAGTCCGTATCCATGGCGTCGCCCGTAATCTTGGAAAGATGATGAGCGTCTGCGACGTCATCTATTAAATACAGTAAATTTGCGATAAGAATATTGTGCTGCTTGAAGTTGTTATCAGCATCGCCCTGCAAATAGGATAAACCCAGACGCGTCCAGTGATCGACCAAACTCGACCACTTAACATTACCCCGAATCCAATCGCCGGCCTGATCAAGCTCAATCATTACTCGTTTAATTTTTAAGGCGATGTTTTCAATCTCAGGCTTGGCACCGACATTTCCGTTAATAAAGCCAGTCGTTAAACCTCGATGCTGCTGCACAAAGGTCAACAAACCGCGCAAGAGTTTTATGTATTCAATACCCTGTGTAAACAATAAGGTCGCCTGGCGTTTCTTACGGCTTAATGACGCCATTAAAAACACCAAAAAACCCACCGGCAAAGCCAATAAAATAATCATTAGCGAAACAGGAGTTTCCATAGTGCTGCTCCGATTGATGAGTCAATCTATGCAAGTGATCGGCAATTTCAGTAGTTTAACTGGCGCGATAACTATTTTGATTCGCCAGATTTCCGCTCACTCCAATACGTCCCTCTGAGAACATCCTCCACTTTTACTATAGTCGCAGGATCGGGTTGCTGCATAACCCAAGACCTTAATAAAAGAACCGACAATAAAAGAACCGAGAGTAAAAAACGCACCATCACGCAACGCTTAATCTCGCGTCAGAAATAAGCACAGAAATCACCAGGCACAGAATTAGTGCACAGCCGTTTTCAAATCTTATAGATGCAACAAAAAGACGCACAACCGATTACTGTTCTTCAGGTGCTGGTAACCTATGTGATATATGTATCAACATTCATGCCAGCAAGAGGCAAAAAAAACGGGCACTACTTATCATGTAATGCCCGCCTTAAGATTTGCTAAAGATATGTAAATCAGACCAAACTTTTACTCACCACCTCAAACACATCTTTAGAAAGATTTGGCTCAGCCATAATTCTTTCCAATTGTGCCTTCATTAAAACCTGACGCTCGGCATTGTACTTTTTCCATTTGGTGAGTGGTGTTAACAAGCGCGACGCAATCTGGGGGTTTTGCGCATTTAACACGATTATCTGATCGGCAAGAAATTGATAACCAGCCCCTGCACCCGCATGAAAGTTAATTGGATTGCCATTGCAAAAACTGGCAACCAGTGCGCGAATTTTATTGGGGTTTTTGCTGTCATAAGCGGCGTGGGCCTGCAACGCCTTTACTTTAGCCAAGGTATTTGGCAACACACAGGTTGCCTGCACACTAATCCACTGATTGACCACCAGCGATTCATGTTGCCAACGCTGATAAAAATCAGCGAGCGCCACTTCTGTCAGCTGTTGCGCTAGAGGTGTGTCTGCGTTCACCAGCTGAGTCAAGGCCGCCATTACATCGGTCATGTTATTCGCCGTGCGATATTGTTGTTCACAGGCGCGAATGACACTCTCCTCACCCAACAACATTAGATAACCCAAAGCAACATTTTTTAAACTGCGCGCAGCAATAGCCTCAGCCGTCGCCGCATAGACTTGCGCGTGATCATAAGCGTGATAAATACGCATAAAATCGTCGCGCAATTCGCGTGCAATAATTTTGCGGATCGCTGCACGACTGTAATGAATTGCCTCTACATCGACGACATCCGCCAATTCACTGAGATAAGCTTCAGATGGCAGACTAAGCATGTAAGCAACCATTGCTTTATCGAGACTATCGTCTTGCAACACACTGCGATAGGCGCCAATCAACTCTGCGTCAAGCTGCACGGCTGCAAGATCTTCACCGCGTTGATACAGACCCATCGCATGATGAATCGCTTGTAAGCCCAATTGCTGGCTCGCTTCCCACCGATTGAAACCATCACTATCGCGACTCATGATTACAATCAAATCATCTCGACTGTAGTTGTAATGCAATTTCACTGGCGCAGAAAACCCGCGCAACAAACTCGGCACGGGTTTTTCTTGCACACGCTGAAATACAAATGTCTGCTCAGCGGCAGTTAACTCCAAGACGTTGTGAGTGTTGTCGCTGGTTTCAAAATCGGGCTCTACATCTTTTAAATACAGGGGCAAATCGCCTGCGCTTCCCAACAGGCCAACAGCAACGGGGATATGGAACGGCAGTTTTTGTTGGCACTCAGGCGTTGGCGGGCAGGACTGTTTAATAGTGAGCGAATATTCTTGTGTATCTTCGTCGTAATAATCAGTGACCTGCAAACGTGGCGTGCCGGCTTGCGCATACCAACGCTTAAATTGTGTGAGGTCACGCCCGGAAGCATCGGCCAGTGCTGCAACAAAATCTTCTGTCGTCACCGCTTGCCCATCATGGCGATCAAAATATAAATCAGTACCCTTTCGAAAATCGTCTTTGCCTAATAATGTTGCCAGCATGCGAATAATTTCAGCACCTTTCTCATAAATCGTCATGGTGTAGAAATTGGAAATTTCGATATAGGATTCCGGGCGAATTGGATGCGCCATAGGGCCTGCATCTTCCGCAAACTGCAAGGTGCGCAACAGGCTTACATCTTCAACGCGCTTAACCGTGTGCGAGCCCATATCAGCAGAAAATTCTGAATCGCGATAAACCGTAAAGCCTTCTTTTAAACTCAATTGAAACCAATCGCGACAAGTAACTCGGTTGCCGCTCCAATTGTGGAAGTACTCGTGCGCCACTACGCCCTCTACGCGCTGAAAACCTGCGTCTGTAGTCGTTTCTGGTTTTGCCAGGACGCAAGAAGTATTAAAAATATTCAGGC
>CAIOHY010000376.1 GCA_903858205.1 uncultured Cellvibrio sp. | reverse complement strand
CGGCCATTGCCGCTGGCGTTCAGCGCGTGGTGTGCCTTAGAACGGACAAGGCCGTCTACCCGATCAATGCCATGGGCATCAGCAAGGCCATGATGGAGAAGGTCATGGTGGCAACTAGTCGAAACTTGGAAGGAAGCTCCACTGTCATTTGCGGCACGCGTTATGGCAACGTGATGGCATCGCGCGGCTCGGTCATTCCCTTGTTCGTGCAACAAGTCTTGGCCGGTAAGCCTATAACGTTGACCGACCCAAGTATGACGCGCTTCATGATGACGCTTGAGGATGCGGTAGAGCTAGTGCTTTACGCATTGCGTAATGGTCGCAATGGCGACATCTTTGTTCAGAAGGCGCCTGCGGCAACGGTTCAGGTGCTCACAAAAGCCATTCTGGATTTGATGAATAAACCAAATCATCCTGTATGTGAAATCGGTACGCGCCATGGCGAGAAGCTTTACGAAACCCTGCTCGGACGTGAGGAGATGGCCTCTGCCGAGGACTTAGGCGAATATTTCCGAATCCCACCTGATGGGCGTGATCTTAACTATGCCAAGTTTGTGGACGAAGGTGAACGTCGTCTCACCCACTTTACGCACGGGGAAGATTACAACTCACACAACACTATGCGATTGGACTTGGCGGCCATGAAAGCCTTGCTGCTCAAACTTGATTTCATGCAACGCATCGTGCTGGGCAAGCCAGCAGTCGCTGATGTCTAAGGCGATGAGGGTATTGATCACTGGTGCCAATGGCTTTATGGGCAGAAATTTGCAGTTGCGTCTGCGGGAGCGCCGCGATGTTCAGGTTGTCTGCTTCACACGGGAACACCAAAGCCAGCAATTGGCGGGGCTCTTAGATGGCGTGGATTTTGTATTTCATCTGGCTGGTGTTAATCGGCCTAAAGACACAAGTGAATTCGTAACCGGCAACACAGTTCTCACGCGCATACTTTGTCAATCTGTTGCCGTTATCGCCCGCTCTAAGGGAAAGCCGATTCCGGTTCTATATACGTCTTCGACACAAGCCGCTTTGGACAATGCCTATGGGCGCAGTAAACGTGAAGCCGAGGAGGCCCTAACGGCGGCAGGTCGAGACCCGCTGGTGCCGGTGCATGTGTTTCGCCTGCCAAATGTGTTCGGCAAATGGTGTAAGCCCAACTTCAACTCGGCGGTTGCCACTTTCTGCTACAACATCTCGCGTGATGTTCAGATCCAAATACATGATCCGCAAGCTACCCTCACGCTTGTTTATGTTGACGACGTGATTGATCGCTTCGTTCAAATCATGGACGGCGCGACTTCAATAGGTGATACCGACGGTTTTTCCAAGGTGCAGCCTCAGTACACCACGACGGTGGGGGAGCTGGCACATTTGATACGTGCCTTCCACAACAGCCGCACTTCACTTGTGACGGAACGTGTCGGCACCGGCCTAGCGCGCGCGCTTTATGCCACCTATGTCAGCTATCTGCCAGTGGAAGCGTTTGCCTACTCCCTGCCAAAGTATGAGGACCACCGAGGTGTTTTCGTTGAGATGCTTAAGACGCCCGATTGCGGCCAGTTTTCCTTCCTCACGGCTAATCCTGGCGTAACACGCGGCGGGCACTATCACCACAGCAAAACGGAGAAATTTCTGGTCGTAAAGGGAAGAGCGCTCTTTCGCTTCCGTCACATGCATAGCGGGCATAGGCACGAGTTGCAGACCTCCGGAGACAAGCCGCAGATTGTCGAGACAGTGCCCGGCTGGACTCATGACGTCACCAACATCGGAACAGATGAAATGGTAGTCATGTTGTGGGCCAACGAGGTTTTCGACAGAGCGCGCCCTGATACATTTGATTTCCCCTTGTGACCGGAATGGAGAGAGCAGATATGCCATCGAAAAAACTCAAGGTCTTGACCGTAGTGGGCACAAGGCCAGAGATCATCCGCCTGTCACGTGTTCTGGTCCGCCTAGACGAATACTGTGATCACATTCTTGTACACACTGGACAAAACTACGACTACGAACTCAACCAGGTTTTTTTCAACGATTTAGGCCTACGCAAGCCTGATCACTTTCTCGATAGCGCGGTCAATTCAATAGGTACGGCTCAGACGATTGGCAACCTAATCACAGGAGTAGATCGGGTGTTGGAGCTTGAGCAACCCGAGGCCATGTTGGTACTTGGTGATACCAATAGTTGTTTGTCGGTAATACCAGCTAAGCGTCGTAAGGTGCCGATCTTTCACATGGAGGCCGGTAATCGTTGTTTTGATCAACGCGTGCCAGAAGAAATCAACCGCCGCATCGTTGATCACACAGCTGACATCAACCTAACCTACAGCACAATTGCTCGTGATTACTTATTGCGTGAAGGGTTACCGCCCGATCAGATCATTAGGACGGGCAGCCCAATGTATGAAGTGCTACAGCATTATTTGCCGAAAATTCAGGCCTCGGATGCTCTGAGCCGCTTTGGGCTGCAGTCTGAAAATTACTTCATAGTTAGTGCCCACCGTGAAGAGAACATTGAGTCAGAAAAGTCATTTGCGAAATTGGTAGCAGTGTTAAATGCTCTGGCTGAAGACCATGGCTTTCCTGTGGCTGTTTCCACCCACCCCCGAACCCAAAAACGTGTGGATGCTACTGGCGCTAAATTTCATTCTTTGGTCCGGCTCATGAAACCTTTGGGTTTCCATGATTACGTGAACCTGCAAATGCAAGCCAGGGCAGTACTGTCGGATAGTGGCACCATAAACGAAGAGTCCTCTATCCTGAATTTTCCGGCGCTTAACCTGCGCGAAGCACACGAGCGGCCTGAGGGTATGGAAGAAACAACCGTAATGATGGTGGGTTTGGAAGTTGAGCGCGTTCGCCAAGGATTGGCTATATTGCAGGCTCAACCTCGTGGTGCCGAACGCAGCCTTAGATTAGTGACCGACTACAGCATGCCTAACGTAAGCGACAAGGTGCTGCGCATTATCCACAGTTACACCGATTATGTGAACCGGGTGGTGTGGAAGAAGTATTGAGGAAAATTTGCGAATTCTTATAGTCAGTCAGTACTTCTGGCCGGAAAATTTTCGGGTTAATGACCTTGTAACTGAGTTGGTGCGGCGGGGCAATCAAGTCACTGTTCTGACTGGTATTCCAAATTACCCGTCTGGCAAAGTATTTGATGAATACCGTGAGCGCCCCAGCGCTTATGACAACTATCAAGGAGCACAGGTAATACGAGTTCCGATGTTGCCACGCGGTTCTGGTGGCTTGCGCCTGATAATCAACTATCTAAGCTTCGTTGTCGGCGCGACGATTTGGGGTTCTTGGCGACTGCATGGCAATCAAGCGGATGTAATCTTTGTGTTTGAGCCTTCACCTGTAACCGTTGGATTGCCCGCAGTCTGGTTGGGAAAGCTAAAGCGCGCTCCTGTAGTGTTCTGGGCTCTCGACTTATGGCCAGAAACCTTGGCTGCAATAGGGGTGGTACGTTCGCCATTGGTGTTAATGTGGGTTGGGCGCATGGTGCGCTTTATTTACAACCGCTGCGCTTTGGTCTTGGGGCAGTCGCGCAGTTTTTTGGGTGGCATTGCCAACTACTGTAATGACAAGACCAAGATTCGATATTTTCCGAGTTGGGCAGAAGATGTATTTATCGATGAAAGTGTCAAGCTTGCTCCAGAGGTGCCTGAAGCTTCAAATGTATTCACAATAGTTTTTGCTGGCAATATAGGTCAAGCGCAAGACTTGTCTGCTGTTTTAGATGCAGCAGAGCGTTTGAAAACCAATAAGTCCGTCCGCTGGGTCATCGTGGGCGATGGGCGTAAGTCAGAATGGCTAAGGTCTGAGGTAGTTCGGCGTGGATTGCATGATCAGGTGTTGTTGCCTGGTCATTTTCCGGTAGAGCGGATGCCGTCATTTTATGCCCATGCCGATGCGTTGTTGGTTACCTTGAAACGCGATCCTGTGTTCAGCATGACGATCCCTGGAAAAGTGCAGTCTTATCTGATGGCAGGAGTACCCTTGCTTGGGATGTTGGACGGTGAAGGTGCCGTCGTAATTCGTGAATCCAATGCAGGGCTCACTTGTAATGCGGGCGATGGCCTGGGGTTGACTCAGGCTGTATTGACCTT
>CAIOHY010000375.1 GCA_903858205.1 uncultured Cellvibrio sp. | reverse complement strand
TATGACAGAGACTCTGGTACTCTTTCATTTGATTCTCCTAACTTTTGATCGAGTCAGAAGAATCAGGCTGACCGTAGCGCTCGGTCAAACCTAGTGAGTCCCCCGGCATAGCCGGGGGATTACCTTATTTATTTAAGCCCCCGCATATGCTTATAAAACACGCTATTCCTCTGTTAGCTGAGTCCTTCGATCCTGAACAATTTGCGTTATTCCCTAGTGAGCTAGGGGGGGGTGTGACAATTACACAGGATGAAATATTGCAGTTGTCGCAGATTTATTCGCGACTTTACGAAACCTATATTTCTCGCCTGTCAGTCCGATTGACCAGCCAATTCGATATCACGGAACCCGCAGCCGGCATACTCGCGCGCCGTGCATTGGTGCCATTAATTCACTGTTTCATGGATCGTCTGGTTCGAGTAAAAAAAGTGATTGACTGCGCGCCCAGTCAGTTGATTACGCCTCGCCAAAAATTATTCTCGACGCTTGATACGATCGAGGCTTTCGAGCAATGCGCTGTTAACAACCCTGCGTTCAACCAGTCGATGATCTGGTTTGTGGGGCGTGTCTGGCAGCTCCCGGAATCTGATCCCGTACCCGAGCAACCGCTGTTCACGCCTCAGGTCGGATTTAAAAACAATCTGTTTCGTTTGTATCCGAGAACACCTTTATGGCTGATAAAGAAAATATGGTTGCGATTAATGGGGCTACTGCCAAGATCTCGTTTCCCTGCGTTAACCATGGCTAACGCAACCGGGGCATTTTTACAGCATGGATTTTATTCGAAATATCTTGGTGATGTGAGTCCCAAATGGCCACTCGCAGTAGTAAGTATCGATAGAGAACTTAGAGAGAAGCTGTTTTCGGATGATTTTATTGAAGATAGTGAGCTAAACGTTTTTTTGATTGAATTGGAATTGGAAGTTCATGAGCAAAAACGTGCCGGGATTTTGTTTAAAGACTTCATGCAATGTTATTACCCGTCCTCACTTCTTGAGGCGATTCCCCAAAACATGAAACAGGCTTTGCAGGCACTGCAACCATTCAAAAAAAGGGCGCTCATTTCATCGAGTGGAAGAGATTCTCGTTCTGCATATGTAGTAGCGGGTGCAAAACAGATGGGCCTGTCTATTATTGACCACCAGCATGGCGGACATTACGGCTACCTTGAAGACATGAGCCCGATCCTTGAGCTCGAATATCCTGGAGTGAATCAGTTTATAAGCTGGGGTTGGTCGCGGCTACCCGACCATTCTGCCGTAAAAGGAGTTTCTGTCATTGAATTACCGAGCCCATGGCTGAGTGAGCGGAAACGTTATTGGAAAAAACTGATTTTGGGTGGAGAAAGAGAATATGATTTTTTATTGATGCCAAATATGGTGAAACGCTTCCCTGCGGCACCGCAGGGTGCGTCAACGTCCCGTATCGACCTTATTCAGGAATTCGCTGCGTCATTAAAGCACCTTGTTAGCAAGGCGACCGAGGGGGGCATTCGGATTCTGCACAAACCCTATAATACAACTACCGTGAATTTACTTACGAAGACCATGCGGGAGTTAGAATTAATAGGTGGGCCACAGTATTGTTGTGAACAGCAGTTAG
>CAIOHY010000374.1 GCA_903858205.1 uncultured Cellvibrio sp. | reverse complement strand
GCTTGCGAGTAGTCACGCGGCGCAAAAACAATATCGATCGCTTCGTTTTCCGCCTTACTGGCCTCCAGTGCCATCAACAACAGGGTGGTGAAATAGTCACTGGGCTGCTCTAAATGGGTGCTTTGCACTTTGATCGGAATACGGATCTGCTCTGCAGCAGCGGGAGTCGCAGGTATCAAAATTGACAACAAAAACCAGGCGGGAAAGGCCAGACAGGCTCGCAATCGCCACAACTTAACAATGCGTAACGGCATAACAGGGTTCACAATCGGGATCAGGATTTACGAAGAATAGAGGAAAAACGAGCCATCTGCCTACTACAGCGCATTACGCACTGAGGGATGACACCCCAGACCCGCTCCCGTATAGTCAGCGCGACATCATCCGCACAGCTTCTTTAAGGATTGGCGCCATGCAACAAAAGTTGGAAACCCGCACATTTTTGCTGTTTTTGTTCATCGTATCGGTAGGATTTTTACTGATACTCAAACCCTTCTTTGGAACGATTTTCTGGGCCTGCGCCATCACCGTTATTTTTTACCCGATGCAAACGCGGCTGCTCAGACACCTCAATGGCCGCACCAATACCAGCGCGCTGCTCACGCTTTCGGCGTGCATTTTAGTCGTGGTGCTACCGGTCACCTTTCTGATCAGTTCGGTGGTCGCTGAAGGCGCGAACTTCTACAACAAGCTGGAGGCCGGGGAGATTAACCCCGCCCAATACATCGAGCAGGTACGCACTGCATTCCCGGCGGTACAGCAAACATTGGAACGCTTTGGCGTTGATATCGCCAGAATAAAAGAAGGCGCCTTGAGCGTGACCATGAGTAGCGGCAAATGGCTGGCGCAAAATGCACTGAGTATCGGCCAAGATACGTTTAAGTTGCTGCTCAATATCTGCTTGATGTTGTACCTGACCTTTTTCCTGCTGCGCGATGGTAATTATTTGCTGGAGTTGTTGATCCGTGCCCTCCCAATGGGCGATGCGCGCGAGCGTATGCTATTTGCCAAATTTGGCGAGGTAACCCGCGCAACGATAAAAGGCAACCTGGTCATCGCTGTTATTCAAGGCACCTTGGGTGGTTTGATTTTCTGGGTGCTGGGCATTCCCGGCGCGCTGCTCTGGGGTGTCGTCATGGCGGTGCTATCGCTGATTCCCGCTGTTGGGCCAGCCATAGTGTGGGTGCCCGTTTCTCTCTATTTATTTGCCACGGGCGACAACGTCAAAGGGGTTGTTTTGGTTGCGTTTGGTGCGGGGGTGATTGGTCTGGTCGACAATATCCTGCGCCCGATTCTGGTAGGGCGCGATACCAAGCTGCCCGACTATATCGTCCTTCTCTCCACCCTCGGCGGTCTGGGTTTGTTCGGTATTAATGGCTTTGTGATAGGGCCTTTGGTCGCGGCGTTGTTTATTGCGTTCTGGGGGATTTTTATCCGCGAGGTGCACGTATTGGCGCCGGATAGCGATTTGGATCGGGAGTCGTCCGAGCAACAAACAAGAGAGGATTCCGCCGTTTGATCTGCTAGACTGCGCGGCCTTATTTATCCCTTGGGAATTGATTTATGTCTAACCAATACAAGACTACCGAAGAGCTGGTGAGCTACGGCATTGGCCGCCAAATGGGCGACCAACTGGCCAGCAATCCTTTTGAAGGCGTATCGGCTGCGGCGGT
>CAIOHY010000373.1 GCA_903858205.1 uncultured Cellvibrio sp. | reverse complement strand
GGTGCAATTTCATGAAAGATCCTACTGTATGAATTGATGCGTAACGAATAGTTTATCGAATGCGGAGGATAAAAAATGTGTCCGGCACCAGTTTACTGGAGAAAATGGAACGCGATCAGTTTGTCTAATCATTTTGTTTATTCTGCAATAAATCCAGAAATACCCGCGCCGCATTATTCAGTGAGCGCTGGCTGTGATGGATATAACCCAGTGGGCGCATGATTGGCGGTTGGCTAACGTCGAGAATGTGTAGTTCATCATCAATAATTCGGCGCGGCAAAACTCCCCAGCCGAGTCCAATGCTGAGCAACATTTTAATCGTGTCCAGATGGTTGGAGACCATACCCATGTTTAATGACACTTGTTGGCGGTCAAACAGATTTTTGATGAGTTGTGTGGTGTAGGTATTGGTATCGGGCATTATCGCCGGGTGTTGACTTAAATCGGCCAGATGAAGATTCGATTGCGTTGCAAGCGGATGGCTGGGTGCGACGACGAAGTGGAGCTGATCGTGCCAGAGGGTTTCGCTGCGGAGGCGTGCATCTTGTTGAAGCGCGAGCGTAATAGTGGCGATGTCGAATCTACCTTGGAGTATTTCATGATAAGCCTGCTCCGAATCGAGAAAGTGTAAATCCAGTTTTACCTGGGGGTAGCGGGTCGAAAAATCCCTTAAGAAAGGTGGCAGATAATGCAGCCCCACATGGTGGCTGGTGGCGATACTCAGCTTGCCCTGAATGTCGCCTTGCAAGTCCGCAATAGCGCGCTGGGCGGCGGCGACCTCGCCTAGGATTAGCTTGGCCTTTCCCAGCAGCAGTTGGCCCGCTTGGGTCAGGGCTACTTGTCGCCCAATGCGATCAAACAGCGACGCCTTGAGCTGTTCTTCAAGTAGCGCAATACGTTTGCTAATGGCTGGTTGGGTCAGGTGCAGGCGCTCGGCTGCCGCCGAAAATGAACCCTGTTCAGCAATGGCGACAAATGCCTGTAAATGTTGGGTATCCATTGCTTTATTTTTAGTATATTCCTATTGGGAATGCAATATATAAAAAAGATAAATTTGTTTTATGGGTTGTGTGGTCGTAGTATCGCTTTTACTTGATGATCAGCAGGTTTACGCCTGAATGATCCAGAACAAATACCCTGTAAGTCGATCTTTGGAGATTCACCATGGCCGCTAAAACGCTTTACGACAAACTTTGGGATGCTCACCTCGTGCAGCAGCGCGATGATGGCTCTGCGCTCATCTATATAGATCGCCATATCGTTCATGAGGTGACATCGCCCCAAGCCTTCGATGGTCTGCGTTTGGCTGGCCGTAAACCCTGGCGAGTGGATTCGATTCTTGCGACGCCTGACCACAATGTGCCCACTACGCAAAAAGAGCGCGCCCACGGAGTGGCCGGAATTGAAGATCCGGTCTCCTTGATTCAGGTGCAGACGCTCGACGATAACTGCGATGAGTTCGGTATTGTCGAATTCAAAATCAATGATCATCGCCAAGGCATAGTGCATGTTGTCGGCCCTGAAACCGGCGCCTGCTTGCCGGGGATGACCGTGGTTTGCGGTGATTCCCATACCGCCACCAACGGCGCGTTGGGCGCTTTGGCGCATGGTATTGGTACGAGCGAAGTGGAGCACGTGATGGCGACCCAATGTTTGGTCGCCAAAAAGATGAAAAACATGCTGATCAAAGTGGATGGAAAACTGGGCTTGGGTGTTACGCCAAAAGACGTAGTGCTCGCGATCATCGCCAAAATCGGTACTGCAGGCGGCACTGGTTACGCGATGGAATTCGGCGGGCAAGTATTCCGCGATATGAGCATGGAGGGGCGCATGACCGTCTGTAACATGGCGATTGAAGCCGGGGCGCGCGCCGGCATGGTGGCAGTAGACCAAACCACTATCGATTATGTACAGGGGAGAACCTACGCACCCAAAGGCGAGTTGTGGGAAAAAGCCGTCGCCGATTGGAAAAATTATGTCAGCGATGAGGGCGCACATTTTGATGCGATCGTTGAGCTGAACGGTGCTGAGATCAAGCCGCAGGTGAGCTGGGGGACATCGCCTGAGATGGTTGTCTCTGTGGAAGACAAAGTGCCAGACCCAGCGCAAGAAACTGATCCGGTTAAGCGCGAAGGTATGTTGCGCGCGCTGCAATACATGGGCTTGCAGGCCAATCAGCCGATTACCTCGATTTATGTCGATCGCGTCTTTATCGGCTCTTGTACTAATTCGCGCATTGAAGACATTCGCGCCGCCGCTGAAGTGGTAAAAGGCCGTACCAAAGCCTCATCGGTAAAAGAAGCGATTGTGGTGCCGGGTTCCGGCGCCGTAAAAGCACAAGCTGAAGCTGAAGGGCTGGATAAAATTTTTATCGCCGCCGGTTTGGAATGGCGTGAACCCGGTTGCTCCATGTGCCTTGCCATGAATGCGGATAAATTGGGTAACGGCGAGCATTGTGCATCAACGTCCAATCGCAATTTTGAAGGGCGTCAGGGGTATGGTGGTCGTACTCACTTGGTGAGCCCTGCGATGGCTGCTGCTGCTGCGATTGCTGGTCATTTTGTTGATGTGCGCACATTTAATTAATCCATAGGAGATCGCCATGAAAAGTTTTACCGTTTTGCAAGGGCTTGCCGCTCCTATGGATCGCGCTAATGTCGATACTGATATGATTATCCCAAAGCAATTTTTGAAATCGATTAAACGCACCGGTTTTGGGAAAAATTTGTTTGATGAATTGCGCTACCTTGATGAAGGCAAGCCAGATCAAAGTTGCGAGGGCCGCCCAATTAATCCGGAATTTCCACTGAATTTTCCGCGTTACCATGGGGCGACTGTGTTGTTGTCGCGCGAAAATTTCGGTTGCGGCTCCAGTCGCGAGCACGCTCCTTGGGCGCTTGATGACTACGGCTTTCGCTGTGTAATCGCTCCCAGTTTTGCTGATATTTTTTATAACAACTGCTTTAAAAACGGTTTATTGCCCATCGTGCTTAGCGATGAAATTGTCGATCAGTTGTTTAATGAAATGTACGCAACCGAAGGTTATCAATTGACAGTTGATTTGGCGGCACAAGTTGTCAAAACCCCCGCCGGCGATAGCTTTGCATTTGACGTGGATGAATTCCGCAAACACTGTTTGTTGAACGGTTTGGATGATATTGGTTTAACGCTTGAACATGCCGATGCGATTCGCGCTTATGAAGCTAAAAAGCGCGTTGAAGCGCCTTGGTTGTTTGATGTAGTGAAATGAGTGGCGAAATAAGAATTTTTTAATTGGAGAATGCTCGTGAGCAAACATATTTTAATTTTGGAAGGTGATGGTATCGGGCCTGAAATTGTGCGTGAAGCGCGCAAGGTGTTGGATGTCGTTAATGCCAAATTCGATTTGGGTTTAACCTTTGAAAATGAATTAATGGGTGGTTGTGCGATTGATGTGCACGGTGTTCCCTTGGCGGATTCGACGCTCGAAAAAGCGCGTAAAGCGGATGCGATTTTGCTGGGTGCCGTCGGTGGCCCCAAGTGGGATAAATTGGATCGCTCCATTCGCCCCGAAAAAGGTTTGTTGAAAATTCGTTCGCAGTTGGGTTTGTATGCAAACCTGCGTCCGGCACTGCTGTATCCGCAATTAGTAGATGCTTCATCGCTGAAGCCCGAAGTGGTTTCCGGTTTGGATATTTTGATCGTGCGAGAGCTGGCGGGCGGTATTTATTTTGGTGAGCCGCGCGGTATTCGTGTATTGGAAAATGGCGAGCGCGAAGGTTACAACACCTATAAATATTCCGAGAGCGAGATTATCCGCATTGGTCGCACTGCCTTTGAAATGGCGCGCAAGCGCAATGGCAAAGTCTGCTCGGTTGATAAAGCGAATGTACTTGAGGCGACCATGTTGTGGCGCGAGGTGATGGACACTCTGCATAAAGAATATCCGGATGTAGAGTTGTCGCACATGTACGTCGACAATGCGGCCATGCAGCTGGTGCGTGCACCGAAACAGTTCGATGTGTTGGTGACGGGTAACATGTTTGGTGATATTTTGTCCGATGCGGCTGCTATGTTGACTGGTTCTATCGGTATGCTGCCATCGGCGTCGTTGGACAAAGATGGTCGCGGTATGTATGAGCCTTGTCATGGCTCTGCACCGGATATAGCCGGGCAGGGTATTGCTAATCCGCTGGCGACGATTCTGTCGGTCTCCATGATGCTGCGTTATTCGCTCGGGTATCCGCAGGTTGCCGATGCAATCGAAGTTGCGGTCGGCAAGGTGTTGGATCAGGGTTATCGCACCGCAGACATTTATACCGAAGGTAAGACCAAAGTATCTACCTCACAAATGGGCGATGCTGTAGTTGCAGCGCTGGCCTGATTATTAGCATGTGAATTTAAAGAGAGACTGAGATGAAAGTAGGTTTTGTAGGTTGGCGCGGAATGGTTGGCTCTGTATTGATGGAGCGTATGCAAGCAGAAAACGACTTTGCGACCATCGAACCCGTATTTTTTACCACGTCAAATGTAGGCGGCGCTGCCCCTGCTGTTGCCGCTGGATTACCTGCATTGAAAGATGCTTACTCGGTTGAAGATCTGAAACAACTGGACGTCATTGTTACCTGCCAGGGTGGCGATTACACCAATGAGATTTTCCCGAAGCTACGCTCCTCTGGCTGGAATGGCTATTGGATCGACGCTGCTTCCAGTCTGCGTATGGAAGACGACGCAGTGATCATTCTTGATCCGGTTAACCAAGGTGTTATCGACTCTGCAGTGAAAAAAGGTATTAAAAACTTCATTGGCGGTAACTGCACCAACTCCATCATGTTGATGGGAGTGGGTGGTCTGTTTCATGCCGGTCTGGTGGATTGGGTCAGCTCTATGACGTATCAGGCAGCGTCGGGCGGCGGTGCCAATCACATGCGCGAGCTGTTGAAAGGCATGGGCGTTATTCATGACGCGGTGGCCGATGAGTTGGCAACGCCAGCCTCTGCCATTTTGGATATCGACCGAAAAGTGGCAGGCACCATCCGTAATGATGTGCCGCGCGAATTCTTTCCGGCTCCCTTGGCTGGTGGGCTGATTCCCTGGATCGATAAACAATTGGATAACGGTCAGTCCAAAGAAGAGTGGAAGGGTCAAGCCGAGGTTAACAAAATTTTGGGTAATACCGATGTTATCCCTGTGGATGGTTTGTGTGTGCGCATTGGCGCCATGCGCTGCCACAGTTTGGCACTGACCATTAAGCTGAAAAAAGATCTTCCGCTTGCAGAGATTGAGTCCATCATCAAGTCAGGCAATGATTGGGTTAAGTTTGTGCCAAACGACCGCAGCATCACCGAGCAAGAATTGACGCCTGCCTCCATTACCGGTGGTTTGAAAATTGGCGTGGGTCGAGTGCGCAAGCTCAATATGGGGCCAGAGTATATTTCGGCTTTCGTGATTGGTGACCAGCTTTTGTGGGGCGCCGCTGAGCCGTTGCGCCGTATGTTGCGTATCCTGCAAGCGGCAAAATAAGCGTTTTTCTGCTTATCGTTCCTGAAAAAAACAAACCCCAAGATTGGCAGCAATCTTGGGGTTTTTGCTTTTTAGCGGCACTTTTGGTCTAAATAAGGATTTAAATGTCAGCCATTTTTCACATTTTTGTAAAATCGCTCCTGAAAACTACCAAAAAAGCGGCTTTGCTCTGTCTTTGTCAAGACCCCGAGTATTGATAAAAAGCTATTTATAATGAATACTTACGAACGATACTGAAGATTCATTCGAGGTTTTGCACCTCACAAGCACAGCCCAAACTTACTCGCCAAGCTGTGTTAATCAACTAAAATGTCTGACTAATCTGTTTAGTTCAGCCGTGGAATAATAAAAGGATAGCGCTATGCGTCTTCGTCAGTTGGTTTTAGCCTGTGGTCTTACATCCTTGGTGCTGTCGCCCTACGCCAGTGCTTTGGGTTTGGGTGAGGTTAAGCTCAAGTCAACGCTCAACCAGCCGCTCGAGGCCGAGGTCAAACTGCTGGATACGCGCGATCTCACTGCGGAGCAGATTCTGGTCGCTTTGGCATCCCCGGCTGATTTTGAACGCAACGGCGTAGATCGTTTATTTTTCTATACCGAATTCCAGTTTCAGGTTGATCTTGAGGCGGCCGATGGTCCCAAGGTTGTCATAACGTCCCGCAGCCCTGTGCGCGAACCCTACCTGAATTTCCTGATTGAAGCGCGCTGGACTGCTGGCCGTTTGTTGCGTGAATACACCCTGCTGATGGATCTTCCTACCTTCGACGAGGGTGGCTCTACGCAAGCGGTGCAAACTCCTGTTACCCGTAGCAATACACAGGCGCGGCCTAGTACCACATCAACACCTAAAGCAACGCCCAATGCTGCTAGCAGCACCAGTGAGTCGCGCCAGTCTACCAGCACTCGCCAGCCCAGCCTGAGTGGTGATGAGTATCAAGTTCGCAGCAACGATACGCTGTGGGAAATTGCGCTGCGCGCGCGCCCTGATTCCAGTGTTTCAGTTCATCAGAGCATGATGGCGCTCTATCGTGCCAACCCCGAAGCTTTCATCAATGGCAACATCAATAGATTGCGCCGTGGGCAGGTATTGCGTGTTCCAGATGCGAGCGAGATGAAATCACTCGCTAAATCCGAAGCGGTCAGCCAATTTGCGCAGGCGACCGGCGACTCGGATTCAGGTGCCCAGTTAAATGCATCTCGTCGGGCAAGCACAGCCCGCACTGAGTCTGCAGAGGTGAGTGGGCGAGTGAAACTGGCTGCGCCCTCATCGGGCGACGTTGGTTCAGGTCAAGGTAGTGGTGCCAACGATGGCGCCGGTAAGGCGCTGGAATCCGAGCTGGCCGTGACCCTGGAGGAGCTGGATAAATCCAAAGCGGAAAATACCGAGTTAAGCTCGCGAGTAAAGGATCTTGAAGCGCAGATTGAAACCATGGAGCGCTTGGTTGAGGTAAGTAACGAAAAATTGCGCGCTCTGCAAGTCGCCGCGGATCAAACTGCCGCGTCATCTGCAGCCCAGGTGCAAGAAACGCCCGTTGTCGCAGCACCGGTTGCCGAAGTCGCCCCGATTGCCAGTTCTGAAGCGGCTTCCTCCATCGCGGCGGTAGCGCCACCACAACCAACCGCTCCGGCAAAGAAAGTAATTGTTCCGCCCAAGCCTGAGCCCACCTTGGTCGATACCGCTACCCAGAATGCTCCCTGGATTGGTCTGGGTGTTTTGGGTTTACTTGGTGCCGGTTATTTTGCTTACCGTCGCCGCAAACAGGCTGAAGAGCAACGGGCAGAAGAGCAAGATGATGTATTCGCCCTGGACGACTCGGCTGATCAGTATGACGCGGTAGCCGATGAACCCGATCGCTTCAATCAAGCCGATGATGATGTGCTATTGGATGAAGCGAATGAAACTACCGCAGTCGCTGAAACGGGCGATGTGGTTGGTGAAGCAGATATTTACATCGCATACGGTAAGTTGGATCAGGCAGAGGAAATGCTGCTAAATGCCCTGCAGAAAGATCCTGACTCCGCAGATATTCGCATGAAGTTGTTGGAGGTTTACTCTCAGCAACAGAATGGCTCGGCATTCGACAAGCATTATGCGGCGCTCTTGCCGTTGGCTGGTGGAGCTTTGCTGGCGCGCGCGTCTGAGTTGCGCGCGAGTATCACCGATGCGGGTGAATTTGATCCGGCGGCATCAATGGTAAGTGATGGACAAGACGCAGAGTTGGATCAATTCTC
>CAIOHY010000372.1 GCA_903858205.1 uncultured Cellvibrio sp. | reverse complement strand
TTTTTGCGCAGCGCCATTGCCGATCATTTCATCGTAGGGCGAGTGCATTACCAACCAGCAGCGTTCAAAGCCCATTTCTTTCAAGGCTAATTGCGCACGATAAAGGCTCGGAAATTTGCGCAACTTGCCGGCGTCATCTTTTAGCAACTGAGCTAATTCACTCTGCCCTTCGGGCTCGTCAGTAATGCCCGCCAAATAATGTACACAGTCGCTGTAACTAAAAATTAACCCACGGGTACTCGCATTCATAGTTTTGCCCCTTGAACCATACTGCAGGCGTAGGCGCGACAGTAGCGGCGGTCGGCCCAGCGCTGATAAATTTTATCGACAACACCGGCCCAGATTTTCCAACGCAACGGCTTCCATAAAAATCCCATAGGCGTAAACGACCAGGCGATTACATTTGCCTCCACGCCAAAGCGCCAACTGCCATCGGGCATTTGCAAATGCAAGTTGCGCAGCATCTGCGCTTGCTCCTCATCAGTAAGTTGCAATAACTGATGTATATCGACGAGGGTTAAACCCGCATGTTTGAATTTGCGTAAAAAAGCCATTTCCCGCGCACACAAGGGGCAGCGGCCGTCGTAATAAAGTTGGGTGCGACTAGTGGGCTGGGGCAATGGCATTAGTCTAATCCTCGTTGTGCTGGATAATCAGCTTCCACTGATTTGTACGCAGGATATGAGTGTTGCGATCATCGCCCGGCACGCTGGATTTTCGCTCCATGAACGAGTATGTTGTGCAGCATTTTGTTACTCACAGCGCCCCCTCCGGAGAAATTGCATGAGCCAATTCCGCGCCCTGAATTACGATATTGATCCGGTCTTTCACGCCGCCAATAAACCAGCCGCCAAGGTGGGGGTACTACTGGCAAACCTCGGTACCCCCGATGCGCCTACACCATCGGCGCTGCGTCGTTATCTGGGGGAATTTTTGTCTGATCCCCGCGTAATTGAAATTCCAAAACTGGTGTGGTTTTTTATTTTGCACGGCATTATTTTGCGGGTGCGCCCCAAAAAATCGGCCAAGCTTTATGAAGGTGTTTGGACCAGTGAAGGTTCGCCGTTGTTAGCCATCAGCAAGCAACAACAAGCGGCGATACAGCAACAATTGGGCGATGGTTACAGCGTGAAATTGGGTATGCGTTATGGTAACCCGTCAATCACCAGCGCCTTGCGCGAATTGCAAAGCGAAGGTGTGCGTAAAATTGTAGTCCTGCCTCTTTACCCGCAATATGCCGGGCCCACTACCGGTTCTACTTTTGATGCAGTGGCAAAAGAATTTAAAGAGTGGCGCTGGGTTCCGGAGTTGCATTTTATTAATAATTACTGCGATGAACCTTTGTACATTGATGCGCTCGCCAATTCGGTGCGTGAACATATTGAAAAAAATGGCAAACCACAAAAAATTATTTTTTCTTATCATGGGACGCCGAAGCGCAATCTGGAATTGGGTGATCCCTACTACTGCCTCTGCATTAAAACCACACGTCTCGTCGCCGAAAAATTGGGTTTGAATAAAAACGATTATATGGCCTGTTTTCAATCGCGTTTTGGTTATGCCGAATGGTTAAAACCCTATACCGATGAAACCTTGAAAAATTTACCAGCAGAAGGCATCAAAAATATTGCCATTTTATCGCCCGCATTCAGTGCGGATTGTTTGGAAACATTAGAGGAGTTGGCGGTAGAAAATCGCCATACTTTTATCGAAGCGGGTGGCGAGCATTATCAATATATTCCAGCGTTAAATGATCGCGCTGACCATATTCATGCGTTGGCGCAGTTGGTAAGAGCGAAATCTTTCTAGCAGATTTTTTTTGCAACCAGGGCGGCGTTACCGCTTATTCAACACCGCCAACAACAATACCCAAAAACACAGTACCAAATTAAATAAGGGTATCTGTAATTCGGATGGCATGGCGTAGACCACGCTCACCGCCGGAATCCATACCAGCCAATTAGATAAAATTACCGTGGGAATTTTTACGCAGAAAAATTCTTTGGTCATTGCTTGTTTTGTTTGAGCTAAATTCCAATTAGATTCCATCCATAAGTACACAATAGTAATGCCCGGTGCAGCCCAGAGTGCGCTATAGAAAAATTGATCGACTGCCATTTTGGTTAAAATGGTTTGCAGATCGCCATCATTGCCGAACCAGTCGGTTTGCAGGCGATAGAACAGATCCACCTCCATGCCTTTTAATCCCCAAAAAACAATGTAAAAAACCAGTAGGCCTAGAAGATTGCGATTGGGTGCGAGGCCTTTGGTTAGCCATAAATATAAAAATGGAACTAATCCGCCAAAAAAAGCGGTGGCGATAAACGAGTAACCAAAACCATAGGTTTGTTTTAGTTCACCGAACAAGGTGAATACTGGTTTGGATGCGGGCACAAAAAAATAGATGACTAAAATGGTGACCGCAAATAGCTGTAGTACCAAACCAGGCAATAAGTTTTGTTTAAGTGCGGCCAAAATGGATTGTTTAATGCTCATCAATTTTTACCAATTGTGTTTCAAAATTCTGGCCAAAAAAAATCCCCGTTGTTTTCACTTCGGGGATTTTTCAGAGCATAGCGAAAACTAATCGTTACGCTTTTTTGCCGCGCTTACGCTCGTTTTCGGTGAGCAGTTTTTTGCGCACGCGGATGCTGAGTGGTGTTACTTCTACCAGCTCGTCATCTTCAATAAATTCCAGCGCTTGTTCCAGGGTGTGACGGATGGGCGGTGACAGGGTCAGCGCGTCGTCGGTACCGGAAGCACGAACGTTGGTTAATTGTTTGGCTTTGGTTGGGTTTACGACCAGATCATTGTTGCGCGAGTGAATCCCCACTACTTGACCTTCATAAACTTCAACGCCAGCGCCGTAGAACAAACGGCCACGCTCTTGCAGCGGGTGTAGACCATAGGCGAGAGTTTTACCTTTCACCATAGAAATCAGTACACCGTTTTGACGCTTGGCTACTTCGCCTTCTTTTACCGGGCCGTAGTGATCAAAAATACTGGTCATGATGCCGGAACCGGATGTCATGGTCAGGAACTGGCCACGGAAACCGATCAAACCGCGCGATGGGCAGAGGAATTCCAACTTGATACGGCCTTTGCCATCCGGCTCCATGTTGTTCAACTCGCCTTTACGCAAGCCGAGTTCTTCCATCACTTTACCCTGGTCTTTTTCTTCAACATCGATAACCACTTGCTCGAACGGCTCGTGGATGACGCCATCAACGATTTTTTGTACTACTTCAGGACGTGACACGCCAAGCTCGTAACCTTCGCGACGCATATTTTCGATGAGTACTGACAGATGCAATTCACCGCGACCAGAGACGATAAATTTGTCCGGCGTTTCACCTTGTTGAACACGCAATGCCACGTTGGCAATCAATTCCTGATCCAGACGGTCTTTGATATTACGGCTGGTCACGTACTTGCCTTCTTTGCCTGCAAACGGAGAATCGTTTACCTGGAAGGTCATGCTTACGGTTGGCTCGTCGATCGACAGGGCTGGCAATGCTTCGATGCAATCCGGGCTGCACAGGGTATCGGAGATGCCGAGTTTATCTACACCGGTGATACACACGATATCGCCTGCATAGGCTTTGTCAGTTTCGATACGTTGCAGGCCGTGATAGCCCATGACTTGCAGCACTTTCGCTTTGCGGGTGTTGCCTTGGTGATCAACCACCACGATTTGCTGGTTTGGCGACAAGCTGCCGCGAGTGATACGGCCGATACCGATAACACCGACATAGCTGCTGTAGTCCAACGCAGAGATTTGCATCTGGAATGGGCCATCCAGATCAACCTGTGGAGCCTTCACTCGATCGACAATCATTTGGAACAACGGGGTCATATCGTCAGCAATGTTATCGGGTGACAGGCCGGCGACACCATTTAATGCAGAGGCATAAATGATCGGGAAATCGAGTTGCTCTTCAGTCGCACCCAAGCGGTCGAACAGGTCGAACACTTGATCAACAACCCACTCAGGGCGCGCGCCGGGGCGGTCAATCTTGTTGATAACCACAATCGGGTTCAAACCTTGTTCGAACGCTTTTGAGGTCACGAAACGGGTTTGTGGCATTGGGCCGCCAACGGCGTCAACGATCAGCAATACCGAATCAACCATCGACAATACGCGCTCTACTTCACCGCCGAAGTCGGCGTGGCCGGGGGTGTCCACGATATTGATGCGGTAATCGTTCCATTTGATCGCGGTGTTCTTGGCCAGGATGGTAATGCCGCGCTCGCGCTCCTGGTCATTGCTATCCATGATCAATTCCGCGCTTTCATCGCGACGGTCAAGGGTGCCGGATTGACGCAACAATTGGTCAACCATGGAGGTTTTACCATGGTCAACGTGGGCGATGATGGCGATATTGCGCAGTTTTTCGATAGCTGATTGATCTGTCACTGTGGGATTTCTCTTGGGTATGCGCCTGTGTGAGGCAAAAGGGGGAAGCGTAAAAAGGCGCGCATTATACCCATGAAGGTGTTGCGCGGATATGACTATGAGGGATTAATTGGTGATTTTTTGGGCTATTTGAGCGCTATTTTAAGCTGTCCAGCGAGGTGTGTTAGCCAATGAACCACCGGCTGCGGCTGCCTGCGAGCTGTTTGATCGCCAGCGTAATCCCGACTGAACCATAAAACTGTACCAAAAATACCACTACAAACACGAGCAAGCTGGTACCCAAACCGGCGACCGGGAAAAACGGTTTTATTGCCTCCAGTGCTACCAGATTTTCCAGCGCAATCGTGAGCAATGGGTGAATAAAGAAAATTGGGAAGCTCAATTCCGCTAGCCGGCATAGATGTTGTTGTAGCCAAGGGTGGATATGACGGCAAAGTGCGAGCATGGCGATGCAGCCGAACAGGATTTGGATAAATTGCAAATCCCACCCTTCGTAAGTGAATGCTGGTTTGTGATAGTTGCCGAGGTGAACCAAAACGTAAGTTTGTACCAGCGCGGTGGTGGCAATAACAAACAAGCTGACGCTGAGCAATGGCCAATGCCAGCGACGTAACTGCTCGTCATACCGTGAAAATAAAATCCCCAGCAAATAGTAAGGCGTGAAATAAATGAGCGATTGTAAAAAGTTGGAGTTGGATTGCGGGCGATGGATTAATAAGGCAATCAATGAAAAGGCGATGAGCAAAAATAGTTGCGACGATAAACTCGCGCGAATATAAGCAAGATGCAGCGGCGAACATAAAAAAGTCAGAAAAATAAACGGAATATACCAGTGCGGATAAAGCACGTAGCCGTTGCGTAGTGTGTACCAGGCATTGAGTAAATTTTGTTGCCAGCCGAGCCCGTCTTGCCACCAGCCGAACATACGAATCGATAAGGCGAAAAGCGAAATCACTACAAACGGGATCAGCAGTGATTTGGCTTTCTTGGTGATAAATTGCGTGTAATCAAAACGCGGAGAAAAAACACGATGAAAGAAAAAGCCGGAAATAAATACAAACAAGCCCGTGCCGCCGCGCAATAAATTTTCCAGTAGCGCTGGAAAAACAGGTTGTGCGAGAAAAATCGAATGCCCCAGCACAATCATGGCAATTGCCATACCGCGCAGGTAGTCAAATTCAGCGAGTCGCTCCCTCTGTAGGGTGGGCGTTTTCAGGCTCATGTAATAGCGCAGGCACTCTTGGGTTCGGGGCGATACACGCCTACATTGAATTTGCCAGCATCTTTCAAATTAGCGGCATGTAATTGGCTCATGACGCCTTTTTGGCAGTAGAGATAATATTGGCGGCTCATATCGAGATTCGCGAAGTTGTGGTTGAGCGAATAAAACGGAATGGTGCGCACTTCTACGCCAACTACTTTCAGTGGGCTGGCTTCTTGTTCGTCCGGGTGGCGGATATCGATAATCACATCAGGTGCATTGACTTCACCCACCACGGGTACCGATAAATCTGCATCCAGCTCATCGACAATTTCATCAATGTTTTGTGCGCGTCGCTCGGCAATCGCGCGCTCCAGAATAGCCATATCGAACTTACTTTCTTCGTGTTCAAGTTTGGGCAACTTGGCGCGAGTGGTCGGGTTCACCGAGATTACGCCGCAATACTCCGGCATGCTCGCTGCAAAACTCTCGGTGCCGATTTTGCGCGAGAGATCAATGATGTCGCCCTTGTCCATAGTGGCGAGGGGGCGTAGCACTAACATATCGATTGCACGATCAATCGCATTTAAATTCACGAGGGTCTGGCTCGATACCTGCGCCACACTTTCGCCGGTGACGAGTGCGGGAATCTCCAGCGACTCGGCCACTTTTTCTGCCGCGCGCAACATCATGCGTTTAAGTGTGACACCCATGTAGGGGTTGTCCACTTTTTCTAGAATTTCTTTTACCACGTCTTCAAATGGCACTGTGACAAATTTAACGCGATGCGATGCGCCGTATTTATTCCACAAATAATAGGCTACTTCTTTTACGCCGATTTCATGTGCGCGTCCGCCGAGATTAAAAAAACAGTAGTGCGCACGCAGGCCGCGTTTGATGCACAGGTAAGTTGACACCGTAGAATCAAATCCGCCGGATATGAGTGACAATACCGGGTCTTGCGCACCGAGCGGATAGCCGCACATGCCCTGGGTTTTGCTGGTAAGCACCCAGAGGCGCTCGCCTTTAACTTCAAGGTGCACGGTGACATCGGGTTTGTGCAGGCTTACGCCCTTGGCCGCTGAGTGCTGCAGTAATCCGCCACCGACATATTGCTCTACATCGACCGAACTATAAGGGTGCTTACCTACACGCTTGACGCGCACACAGAAGGTTTTGCCTGCAAGCGCGTCGCGCCAGTGGGTCAGGGTGTGTTGGAAGATGGAATCGAGATCGCCCAGTGGATAGTCATGTAACACGGCAAAGTTGGCGATGCCGGGGGTATGCGCCAGCACCTCGGCAATTTGCGCGGCGATTTCAGCATCGGCATTGGGGCAGCGAATTTCGATTTTTTCCCAATCGCGCTGCACATCGATATCGACTCCTAAGTTACCCAATAACAGGCGCAGATTGTCGCGCAATTGCTTGATAAACCGCTTCCGGACCGGGGTGCTTTTAATGATGATTTCGGAGAAGACTTTAACAACAACATGCATGGAGATCGCGCCTGAATGGGGTTCAGCCAGTGTTGGCTGGATAAAAAGGCGGCGATTATACAACAGAGGCGCCATTTGCGGCGCCTCTGCGAGTCGGAGGGGGGGGTTACTTCGAGCGGAAGACCAGCTCTTTCATTTTTTTCAGCTTGGGTGATACCACCGGCACCGTTAGCATGGTACTGGCGATGGCCATCAGCAAAAGCGCTGTAAACATTTCACGGGTGATAATTCCCTTGTCTAACAACACGGTTGCAAAAATGATTTCGATCAAGGCTTTGGTTTGCAACAACCATCCAATAACGGATGCCTCGCCTTTTTCCCATTTCAAAATCTTGCCAGCCAAGTGGGTTGCAGTGAGCTTTCCTGCGATTTGTGTGATTAGCAGTATCGCTGCAACCGCAAAAACTGCTGTAGCGCCAACGCTCCAGTCCGTACGCAAGCCCGTACTCAAGAAGAACACCGGCATGATGATCATGACGACAAAGTAACGGAGCTTGTCCATGTCCTGGTGATTAAACCAGTCTCTGTCCATAACGGCCCCGGCCAGGAAAGCGCCCACCATAAAGTGCAAACCTGCCCAATCCGCCGCCAGCCCAATAAATGCCAACCAAATGAAGCTCGCATACCAGCGGTCGCTTTCGCTGATCGATAGCATGAGTTTACGGAATAAGTAACTAAGACCGACAAAGCCAACGAGAAATATCACTTGTCGCTCAACTCTCGCCCAGTCCATGAGGATAATCGCTAGCACACCCCAGATAGCGATATCATCCAAACTGGCATAGCGGAGAATACGCTGCCCTATTGGTTGGCGAAGGATATCCATTTTTTCCATCAGCAAAATCAGGATCGGAAGGGCGGTAACAGCACAGGCCATACCGACGCCGAGTAGAAACTGCCAAGTCATGGCTTTTTCGCCCATCCATCCGTCACTGAAGGCGAGCAATCCGGCAGCGGCTATACAGCCGAAGACTAAGGGTGTGCCCAAGGCTAATCCAGCGGTGATGCTACTCTCACGCTTCGACTCCCAGGCTTTTTTCAGATCCAATTCAACACCAGCGATCCAAACAAAAATCATCACCGCCCACCAGGCGATCCCATTCAGTGATTGAATCACCTGAGGATTGAACACAAATTGGTAATACTCGGGAAATGCAGCGCCCAAAACCCCTGGTCCCAGCAGAATGCCGCCGACTATCTGAACCACCACCAAGGGCGCCCAATAATCGGTTTTGAACAGGCGCCAGACTAAATAAGGCACGGTAAATATGATCAGCATCGCGATCAGGAAAATTTCGGTGGTTGTGATGTGCATTGTTAAGCCCTTATTTCTTATCGATATTGTGTGTTGTGCTTGCCGAGTCGGCGAAGGCGGCAGGCTACAGCGATTTCTCCGGCCAATCGATGCAAATGTTATAGATAATCGCTATTGGGTGTTTAGCCAAAAGCTAAATACTGAGCCGGCAAGCAGCGCTCTTCATGTTTTGCAGCCTAACTAACCATAAAAGTGATGCAATTTGGCGCATGCTACTGGCACACTAGCGCCTGTTTAGCAGAGGTTTACCTCGAGTGGCGTTGGACAAGGATTTTTGATCCATTTGGGTGCATAAATGAAATTTTGCGCACCAAAATAATCCTTCCGTATATTGCGCGGTTCCTGCTTATTGCCGGAAGGTCTTATTTTTAAACACTTATTGCTATTTTCCTTGGATGGCATATATTTTGCCCCTTTTCTGACACCCTAGTCTTGCCCCGCTCACCGAAATGAGTCGCGAGCCCGGATGAAGTGGGAAAACTTTCAGGTAAACCGCCCTTTTGGATTGTTTACCGACGGCAATAACAACTTTCACAATCCTTAGCCTTCGGGCTATTACAACTTGGAGGCATTCAATGTCTAAGACTTTAGACCTGATCAAAGAACACGAAGCTCGCTGGATTGATTTGCGCTTCACCGATTTCAAAGGTAAAGAGCAGCACGTAACTTTCCCATCCAACGTGGTTAACGACAGCTTCTTCGTTGATGGCAAAATGTTCGACGGTTCTTCTATCGCTGGTTGGAAAGGCATTAACGATTCCGACATGATTTTGATGCCGGACGATTCAACTGCTGTTTTGGATCCTTTCTACGACGAAGCCACCATCAACGTTCGTTGTAACATCGTTGAGCCTGCAACCATGCAGGGTTACGACCGCGACCCACGCTCTATCGGCCTGCGCGCTGAAGAGTACTTGAAGTCAACTGGTCTGGGTGACGTTGCTCTGTTTGGTCCAGAGCCAGAATTCTTCATCTTCGACAGCGTTCACTTCCACAGCTCAATGGGCGGCGCTTTCTACAAAATCAAATCTGAAGAAGCTGCCTGGTCATCAGGTGACGACGTTGAAGGTAAGCACGGCCACGCTCCACGCGTAAAAGGCGGCTACTTCCCCGTTGCGCCAGTAGATTCATTGCATGACATTCGTGGCGCTATGTGTAATGCCATGGAAGCTATGGGCTTGGAAATTGAAATCCATCACCATGAAGTTGCTAACGCTGGCCAATGTGAAATTGGTGTAGGCGCTAACACTCTGGTTAAGAAAGCGGACGAAGTGCAAATCCTGAAGTACTGCGTACATAACGTAGCGCACCAATACGGTAAAACCGCAACCTTCATGCCGAAGCCTTTGATCGGTGATAACGGTTCAGGTATGCACGTTCACCAGTCTTTCTCCAAGAACGGCAAAAACCAATTTGCTGGCGACGCTTACGCTGGTTTGAGCGAAACTGCTCTGTACTACGTTGGCGGTATCATCAAGCACGCTAAAGCATTGAACGCTTTCTGTAACGCCTCTACCAACTCGTACAAGCGTTTGGTTCCAGGCTTTGAAGCGCCAGTAATGCTGGCTTACTCTGCTCGTAACCGTTCAGCGTCTATCCGTATTCCTTACACTGTTGGTGAGAAAGCCAAGCGTATCGAAACCCGTTTCCCTGATCCAACTGCTAACCCATACCTGTGCTTCGCTTCATTGCTGATGGCAGGTATCGATGGTGTTCTGAACAAGATCCATCCGGGCGAAGCAGCGACCAAAGATCTGTACGATCTGGAGCCGGAAGAAGAAGCAGAAATCCCACAAGTGTGTTCTTCTCTGGAAGAAGCATTGGCTAACCTGGAAGCAGATCATGACTTCCTGTTGGCTGGCGGTGTGTTCTCTAAAGAATTCATCGATGCTTACATCGAGCTGAAGAAGCAGGATATCCAACGCATCAACATGACTCCGCACCCAGTAGAATTCGAACTCTACTACAGCGTGTAAGTCTGCTGTCAGGCTAGCCGGGCTTTAGTCCGGTTAATCTGTGAAAAAGCCCGCACCCGAAACGGTGCGGGCTTTTTCTTTATGGGGGGCGAGAGTACTCTAGGGGAATCGATTGGATACTGGGAGCGGATATGCGTATTGTCTTGATGATGTTGGTATTTCTGGCTCACGTAGCTGCGGCAGATGTGTATAAGACCGTCGATAAGGATGGCAACATCACCTACACCGACAAGCCCAGTACCGAAAAGGCCGAAAAACTGGAATTGCGCGAAATTAATACTGTGCCAGGCGCCCAGCCATTGCCGCAATCAAGCCCCGTGAACTCGTATGATTCCCAGCCGGCGGCGCTCAATTATCGAATAAATATAATCAGCCCCCGCAATGACGTCTCCATTCCCGTCGGGCAGCGCGATTTGGCGATCGCAATCAGTCTAAATCCAGCACTCCAGCAAGGGCACCTACTTGTCTATTTTATGAACGGCGAGTTATTGGAAGAGACCGCCATGAATAACATTATCGTCAAAGATGTTCCGCGCGGCACTCATACGTTGGTCGTGGAGGCGATAGATGCAAATGGTCGATCATTGGGCACTTCGCCGCCGGTCATCGTGAACATTATTCGCCCAAATATCCACAATAATGCCCTCCCAAAGCCCACGCCAAAATGAAAGCACCATTTTGGTGCTATGATTTATTCGGGAATCCCCAAAATGGACTCCAGCGGCAGTTAAATCCGCCAAATCAGGCAGTTTTCTTACTTGGTTTGTTTTTTGCAGAAGCCTCCATGCCCATTGTCGAGGCGTTCAGGAGAGCAGTAGCTGGTGAGTCCGCACGATATTTACAAACCCATATTGGATAGCTTGAGTACCGCCATTATTTTGGTGGATACCGACTTGCTGCTATGCCATATGAACCCCGCTGCTGAAGCCCTGCTTGCGATGAGTTGCGAGAGTAATACCGGCGAGCCAATCACCTATTTTTTTTATGAGTCAGATGAAACAGATCGTCAGCTCAAGCTCGCTGCAGCACAAGCAAATCATTACACCAAGCGCCATGCGGAGTGGCGTTTGCTTAGCGGTGGCTCCATTACTGTGGATTACACCGTCACCCCGTTTGGCGATCACGACGGCTTAATCATTGAAATCCAGCCAATTGACCGTTTGCTGCGTATCAGCCGGGAAGAGATGCTCACCACGTCTCATGAAACCACGCGCAATCTGGTGCGCGGTATGGCGCATGAGATCAAAAATCCCCTTGGCGGTATTCGCGGAGCAGCGCAGTTGCTCGCGCGTGAGTTGCCCCATTCCAGTCTCACCGAATACACCAATATCATCATTGATGAGGCGGATCGTCTGCGCAATTTGGTTGATCGCATGCTCGGCCCGAATCAACTGCCCAAATGGCAGTCGCTCAACATCCACGAGGCGATTGAGCGGGTGGCCAATATCATCAAGGCCGAAAGCAGCGATGCGATCAAGATTGTGCGCGATTACGACCCGAGCATTCCGGCCATGCAGGGCGATAAGGAGATGCTAATCCAAGCGTTGCTCAACATAGTGCGCAATGCCATGCAGGCGTTGGTGGAAGCCAATGTGCTCAATGGCGTGATCCAGTTGCGCACCCGCATCCATCGCCAGTACACCATTGGCCGCAAGCATCATTCGCTGGTGTGCCGGATCGATATTGTCGACAACGGCCCCGGTATTCCGCCCGATATGATCGAAAACATTTTCTACCCGATGATCTCCGGCCGCGCCGAAGGTACTGGGCTTGGCTTGACCATTTCGCAACATCTTATCCATCAACATCATGGCCTTATCGAGTGCCAAAGTGAGCCGGGCAAAACCCGTTTCTCACTCTACTTACCAATGGAAGCGCAACATGCAGAAGTCTAATAAAGTCTGGATTATTGATGATGATCGTTCAATCCGCTGGGTGCTGGAAAAGGCCCTGCAAAGTGCGAACATTGAAACCCGCGCGTTCGACTCGGGCGACAGCGCCATGAGCCAGCTTAACCGCGATACGCCCGATGCGATCATTAGTGACATACGTATGCCGGGTACAGATGGTTTGACGTTGCTTGGCAATCTGCACACTACCCATCCGCAGATTCCGATCATCATCATGACTGCCCATTCAGATCTTGATAGTGCGGTCGCGGCCTATCAAGGTGGTGCCTTCGAATACCTGCCCAAGCCGTTTGATGTAGATGACGCCGTCGCTGTGACCCAGCGTGCCCTTGCTCACGCACAGGAACAAAAGACTGAACACGGCACTGAGGCAGCACTGGAAACCAATACTGAAATCATCGGCGAAGCGCCGGCGATGCAAGAGGTGTTTCGCGCGATTGGTCGTTTGTCTCAATCCAACATTACGGTATTGATTAATGGTCAGTCGGGTACGGGTAAGGAGTTGGTCGCACGCGCCTTGCATCGCCACAGCCCGCGTCGTAACGAGCCGTTTATCGCATTGAATATGGCGGCGATTCCCAAGGATTTGATGGAGTCTGAGCTGTTCGGCCATGAAAAAGGCGCATTTACCGGCGCCGCTTCACAGCGTCAGGGTCGCTTTGAGCAAGCTAACGGCGGTTCTTTATTCCTTGATGAAATCGGCGATATGCCAGCCGAGACCCAAACCCGCTTGTTGCGTGTTTTGGCGGACGGCGAGTTCTATCGCGTCGGCGGTCATACCCCGGTCAAGGTCGATGTGCGCATCATTGCTGCAACGCACCAGAACCTGGAGACATTGGTGGCGGACAATCGCTTCCGCGAGGACTTGTTCCATCGCCTGAATGTTATCCGTATCCATATCCCCAAACTTGCCAATCGTCGGGAGGACATTCCCAAGTTGGCGCGCTTCTTCCTGCACAAGGCGGCGACTGAATTGAATGTCGATCCCAAAGTCTTGTTGCCGGAAACGGAAGAGTATTTCTGCACCCTGCAATGGCCTGGTAACGTGCGCCAGTTGGAAAACACTTGCCGCTGGATCACGGTCATGGCCTCCGGTCGCGAAGTGCATATTGAAGATTTGCCGCCCGAGTTGCTGGAAAATAAAGAGACAACCACGCCGGCAGATGACTGGGAGAAGGCGCTCCGTCATTGGGCTGATCAGGCGCTCACGCGCGGGCAGCACCAGCTGCTCAGCGAGGCCGTGCCTACCTTTGAGCGCGCGTTGATTGAGACCGCGCTCAAGTACACCGCCGGTCGCAAGCGCGATGCCGCAAATTTGCTGGGTTGGGGGCGCAACACCCTTACCCGTAAGCTCAAGGAGCTGGGTATGGCGGGCGGCAATGATCCCGATGGGGAAATCGATGATTAGTTGCTAGCACGTCTTGCTCGACACTGAGCCGCCCGGTCTGATCTGGGCTGCTCAGCGCAAATTCCCTGCCTCTAGTTGATCGCACCAAAACCCCATAGTCCAATCACCTCCTCTTCGCGCAGCCTTGCAAACCTGTGTCTATACTCTGCTAACGGGTATATCGCAGGTGCTGGTTTCATCGGCTCGCTAGTTCGGCGCGCACCACCACTAGTGATATACCGCAATAAAAAGCAGTCAACCGAGCTTTTGGCTTATCAGTCCTCAAGATTGCTATCGATTTGCCGCCAATAACACTAGGGGCTCCAATAAATTTAATTGCCGAATATATTCGGGGGGAACATGGTACAAAAATCCTTACTCACCAAATTGATGATGGTGCTGTCGATGGCGATGGTCGCGATTGCCGTCGTTGTGGCATTCATTAACTATAAAATTGCCTCAAATAACCTTGAAAAGAACCTCGAAATCGAGACGACGGCAATGGTGAACCTCACTAATAGCTCGGTTCTCGAGGCCGTGTTTGCGTACGATTTCCAGCAAATTGAGGCCATCGCTAAATCTTTGGTGAATACGTCACTGGTCACATCCGTGAAAGTCGTTGATCACCGTGGCCAATCGCTTGCCAAAGCGTCCGATGATGATAGCAGCGATAAACAGATTACCCGTGCGGCCATCCCAATCGTATACAACGGCAACACCATCGGCAGTTACGACATTAGTTTTTCCACTCAAGAGTTAAACGAAACCCTTGCGAGCCAGTTACAAACAACCATCTTCACCGTGCTTGCCTTGCTTGCAGCAAGTCTCGTGACGGTATATGTGTTAATTCGCGGACTGGTATTGGGGCCTGTTGATGAAGTTACTCGCTCGCTCGCCACGATTGCTGATGGGGGTGGCGACTTGACCCGTCGTTTGCCGACCGATAGCCAAAACGAAATCGCGGCGCTCGCACATAATTTCAATCGGGTGATGGAGCATATCGCTGGAATCATTCGCAATGTGGTGCAGGTAAATGACAAGGTGCGCATCAACGTTAACAAGATGAGCGGTGCAACCGAAAGCACTGTGCACTCAACATCGCAACAACTGCGTGAAATTGAGTTGGTGGCCACTGCGGTTGAAGAGCTATCGGCGTCGGCCAATGAAATTGCACGTCATGCCGTTGATACTGCCGAACGCACCAACGCTACCAGTATTCTTGCGGAAGAAGGTAATACCATTGTTAATCTTTCGTTGGAAAACGTGAATCGGTTGACCGTCCAAATCGAATCAACCGCACAGAAAATTCAAGTATTGAAAAACAATTCGGTCAATATTGGCTCGGTCATGGAAGTGATTCGAACTATCGCAGAGCAAACCAATTTGCTTGCACTCAACGCAGCAATCGAAGCGGCGCGTGCGGGTGAACAGGGGCGCGGTTTTGCGGTGGTTGCCGACGAGGTGCGCTCACTTGCACAAAAAACCCGGTCTTCAACGGAGGAAATCGAATCCATTATCGTGCAGCTGCAGCG
>CAIOHY010000371.1 GCA_903858205.1 uncultured Cellvibrio sp. | reverse complement strand
TGCTCCGCCGCCAACAACAATTCCACGCCCAACAGCGACTGCTGCGGTGAAAATGCCAAGGGGGCATTTCCGGAAATCGCACCCACAATATTGTTATAGTAATTCTCGTAACAGCCGCGCTGACCGGGAATTTTGGTGCGTGTTGATTCACCATTATTATGAACATGCAAAATGCCGTAATTATCTTCGCCGGGTTCTGCCCAGCCGGTCATGCCAGGAATAAGACCGCGAACCATTTGTGATTCTTGTACATCTTGCCCGAATTTTAAAAAGGAACCCTTATCACCGTGGATAGAAACGGTTGCGCCTTTTTCACTGACGTAAGTGCTGGAGCGGAGAATGACGCGCAGGTCGGCGTAGTGAAAACACACATTGAAATAATCGGTCGAACCTTCTGCACGGCGCAGGCTGCGCATATCGGCGTAGACCGCTTTAGGTTTTCCGAATAAACACAGCATGGAATCTACCATATGAATACCTAAATCAAACCATGTACCGGAACCGGGGAGATTATCTTCTTTCCATTTTTTATGGGTAATGTTGGTGCGGTAACGATCATAATGCCATTCAACTTCTACGATGCGGCCAAGTGCACCTGACTCAATAACTTTTTGCACATCTAAATGATCGCTTTCCAAACGTTTGTTTTGAAAAACTGACAGAATTTTTTTCTGACTGTTTGCCAGAGCAATTAATTCATTGCCTTCATCAAGGCTTAACGTAAAAGGTTTTTCGACTACAACATGTTTACCCGCTTGCAATGCCGCTTTGGTCATTGGGTAGTGGAATTCGTTGGGCGTATTGACAACGACCAAATGAATATCTGGATTGACCAGAATCTCTTCAAAGGTTTTTACAATATTTACATGCGGATACTCAGCCAAGGCTGTAGGTTCACTGCGCTGTAGAATCGTGTGGAGTTTTAATTTGGGTTCAGCAGTAATCAGCGGGGCGTGAAATACTTTGCCCGACATACCATAAGAACAGAGTGCGACATTGAACATAAAATCGTCCCGCTTTTTAGTCATACCACCCGCTTGCGCGGGATAATTACTACACCATCATCACGGCAATCAACATAAGCGCTGATACCGTAAACCTGTTCCAGATTTTGCGTGGTCAATACGTCAATCGGTTGACCATCGGCCACAATTTTTCCGTGGTGCAATAACACCAAGCGCGAACAAAAACGCGCCGCCAAACTTAAATCATGCAGTGCCGCCAACACAGACCCGCCCTGCTGAGTATGTTCGGCGAGTAATTCCATCATGTGTAATTGATGGTAGGGATCGAGCGCGGCGATAGGTTCATCAGCAAGAATAATCTGCGGCTCACCGGCAAATACCCGTGCCAGCAAGGTGCGCTGCAATTCGCCGCCGGAAAGCGAAGTCACAATTCGGTGACGCAAGGATTGCAATTCAGTGATTTCCAGCGCACGTTCAATCGCCTGCTTGTCGCGGTTTGATTTACCACTCATTGGTTTATGCCAAGGCGCGCGCCCTAAGCCAACCAAATGTTCAACGTGCAATGGCCATGCAGGCGTTTCTTGTTGCGGTAAATAGGCAAGGATTTGCGCGCGTTCGCGACCAGAAAAATCGTTCAGCAATGTGCGTGGATGTGACTTGCTCGATAAATAAATCTGCCCGGAATCAGGCCGCTGCAAGCCTGCCATCATCCGCAAGAGCGAACTTTTACCGGCACCGTTGGGGCCGATCAACCCTACCAATTCACCGGATGACAATGTGAGAGTTGCATTATCCAGAATGGTATTGCCATCGCGCACAAATGAAACCTGTTGGGCACTCAAAGTTGTTGTCATCATGCCCACCGTGAACGGGTTTTCAAAATCAATAACAAAAAGAAAGGGCCACCGAGTAATGAAGTTACTACGCCCAGTTTTAATTCACGCGCGCTGTCAAATTGCCGTACAAGAATATCGGCAAGCACTAATAACAAAGCGCCACCGAGTGCGCTCGCAAACATCAAGCGACCGGGTCTGTACCCTACAAAGGGACGCAACAAATGCGGCACAATTAAACCGATAAAACCAATGCTGCCACTCACAGCAACGCAAGCACCGACCCCAATCGCAATTCCAAATAATAAAATGCCGCGCTCGCGGTGAGTATTAAAACCTAATGAACCTGCGCTTTCTTCACCTAAACTTAATGCATCCAGAAATCGGCTCCGGCTTAGCATTAACAGCCAGCCAATGATCGCCAGTGGTAATGCGATAACAACGTGATCCCAATGCCGATTGGCGAGCGACCCCATTAACCAAAATACAATTTCCTGCATGGCGTACAAACTCGGCGCAAAATTTAATGCAACCGCAATTAATGCGCCGGTGATTGCGCTCATGGCCACGCCCGCAAGAATCAACGCGAGCATACTGCTGTGGAGCCCTGCCAAAAAATACACCAGCACTAACGACAGAAGTGCGCCAATAATCGCTGCGCTCGGCAACCAATACCAGGCCGTAGCAGCAGCACCAAAATACAATACGCACACAGCGCCAAAGGCAGCACCGCTGGTAACACCGAGCACGCCAGGATCAGCAAGCGGATTGCGCAACAAACCCTGCATAGCGGCGCCCGCCATGCCCAATGTTGCCCCGACAATCATCGCCAGCAGCAAACGGGGAATGCGAATTTGTCCGAGAATAGTAGCGCCCAAACTCTGTTCACCATGCCAGATATCTGCAAAAGACTGCAGCACTGGAATATCGGCCGCGCCGCTGTTCAATGCGAGCGCAGCAGCGGCAACAATGGCGATGACCAAAAAAATCACCACGCGTGGAAATGAAATTTTGATTTGCAAATTCACCTCGGAATACATTTATTTCGCCAGTTCTTGTTTTAACGCAATCGCCACATCACCCAATACCGACGCGGCACAACCGGATAATCCTGCAGGCAAGCGCACAATTTTAAAACCCGCATTGGCCAGCGCCGGATGCGCCAAATATTCACGCGCTAAAGAAAAGGCCTCTGCACTGCTCTCTTCAATAATTAGTATTTGTGGTTTGGCATTGAGCAGTAATTCCAAATCCAACTGATTAAAGCCAATCATGCCGCGCTCTGCTGCCAGATTACGCAATCCGGCGAGCAGCATTAATTCATGCTCCAGAGTACCATCGCCAATGACCACACCATTCGATGAATACCAAAATGCCGTGAGTGGTTGTTCGGGTTTCTGAGCTGCCTGCAGCTCGGCCACTTGTGCACTGTTTCTTTGTGTCATTGATAAGGCTTTTTCAGTAGCACCCACCAATTCACCCAATTGCAAAATTTGGGTGTTGATATCCTCAAGCTTGCGTGGCAAAGGTAATCGCGTAACCGGGTGCCCCAATCGTTCGAGTAAGGCGATGGCATCGGGTGCATCAAACTCGCCTGCAAAAATGACATCGGGTGTTAACGGCACAATTTCTTCCGCAAGGCCGTGGTTCAGTGGTATTCCGTTTACTTGCGTGGCGATGGGTGACCACATAGGGTTCGCAGTCAGATAGCTGATTGACACTAATCGTTCGTGCGGCACTAACTCCCACAATAATTGATCGATGCAAATATTGAGTGACGCAATACGTTGTGGTTGTGGTTGTGGTTGCGAATAACCAACGCTGGACAAAATCAAAAGCAAAAAGCCCATCGCAAACAGGATGGGCTTTTTATACGCGGCAACTGCTTTCATCTTAGAGCGGATTCAACCAAGCCGCTCCACGAACACCACTCGAATCACCATGCACAGCTGGAACGATAGGCGTATCGCACTCGCGCCCGAAAACATACTTGGGCAAGCGCTTGGGACCTTCAGAGTAAATGGCGGCGATATTGGAAGCACCGCCTCCAAGGACAATGACATCCGGGTCCATGATATTAATGATGGAACCTAAACCGCGCGCGAGTTGATCGAAATAATCGTCAAGAATTTTTTGTGCAATTGCTTCACCCGCTTGCGCGCGCTCCACAATTTCATGACCTTTGATTTTTTCGCCGGTCGCTAGTTGGTAGGAAAGGCACAAACCAGTCCCCGATAAAAAGGTTTCCTGACAACCTACTTTGCCGCAATAACACGGGCGCGCATTTAACTCGGCATCGCTCGTCCAAGCCAGAGGATTGTGACCCCATTCGCCCGCCACACCATTTGGGCCAACAATCGGTTTGCCTTGATAGGCAATACCCGCGCCGCAACCGGTGCCGAGGATTCCTGCAAACACCAACTCATAGCCACGCCCGGCCCCATCGGTAGCTTCGGAGACTGCGAGACAATTTGCATCGTTAGTGACTTTGACATCGCGCATCAAAAATGCTGACAAGTCTTTTTGGAAAGGTTTGCCATTGAGCCAGGTTGAGTTGGCATTTTTGACCCAGCCAGTTTTGCGCGAAATAGTACCCGGAATACCCACACCGACCGGCAATAAGGTTTCACCTGCCGCCACCTCTGCTTGCGCAACTAAACTGGCGATATCGCGCAGGGTTGCATCATAGTCATCGCGCACCGTGGGGATACGCGTGCGGAACAGCTCCTGACTACTGCCATTGAGCAGGATTACCTCAGTTTTCGTGCCGCCAACATCAATACCTATACGAAAATCTGTCATATGAATCAGCCTATTATCAAATCTGGCGGGATTATAGGTGGCGCCCCTTGCCCGAGGCAAATAAGCACCGGGGACAAACTCAATAATGGCGAAACGGCGACCACGGACTACACTCAGAAATGGGCTTATCGGCGACCTTGATCGAGACGCCCGTTACTGACAGACCACTCGCGACCAAAAGAACAGAATATGAACGATCCAAAAAAAACAGCGTCTTCCAATGAGCGCCGCAAATTTAGCCGCATCCTGTTTGATGCGCATGTTGAACTCGCACAAGGTGAATTTCATTGGCGCGCCAGCTTGCTCGATATTTCACTTAAAGGTTTACTGCTGCAAGAAACACTGCCAGCCGATGTCATCCAGAAAGAACCGATTCTGGTAAAAATTTTGTTGTCCGACAACACCAGTATTGCTATGTCGGTCATAGTGGCGCACCAACACCACAACCAAACTGGTTTGATGTGTACATCCATTGATATCGATAGCGTGAGCCATCTCCGCCGCTTGATTGAATTGAACCTTGGGGATGCACTCGCAGCAGAAAGGGAGCTGTCTGAGTTAATCAGTGATTATTAAATTGACCTGCCGGACCACTACCAATAAGGTCCAACAGTGGAGCAAACAAAAATAATGAGTGACGAAAAAAAAATGGACGACACACGCGATGAAGATAAGCGACGACACCCGCGTTTTCCGTTACGAGCCTATGCCGACTTACAGTACTCCACCAAGAAATGGGACGCACACGTATTGGATCTCTCGGAGTCCGGTGCGCGCTTAGCTATTTTGGGGGAACATTTATTGCAAAAAGGGGATTCGCTGCGCGTCCATATACAGCTCGATAATCTCAACCTGCTTACCTCACCCAAAAAACAACTGAGTCTGCACGGCCGTTTGATTCATGTGCGTGAGCATTTGTTAGGGTTTGAATTCCAACCCGATACTCCGGTCGATAAAACATTACTCTATGAGTTGTTAACACAGATAGAAAATAGCCATTAAACAGCTACGGAAAGGTCACGGATTGATGGGAGTAAGTTAAGCATCTATTACGTTATCTGATTACTCACTGTAGAAAACCTATCGGTTAAAGAGCATCTAGCGCTTCTTGTAGATTTTTTACGGCGACAACTTCAATACCCAAATTTTTTTCACGTGGTGCGTTGGCGAACGGGACAATCGCCCGTTTAAATCCATGCTTCGCCGCTTCTCGTAGACGCTCGTGGCCGCTCGGTACAGGGCGAATTTCACCCGACAGTCCGACTTCGCCAAATACGATTAAATCTTGCGGCAAAATGCGGTCGCGAAAGCTGGAGACAATCGCAAGCAGCACCGCCAAATCCGCACTGGTTTCCATCACCTTCACACCACCCACTACATTCACGAATACATCCTGATCGCCCACCATGATGCCGCCGTGGCGATGTAACACCGCCAACAACATCGCGAGACGATTTTGATCCATACCTACTGCAACGCGGCGCGGATTACCCAAGTGACTGTCATCCACCAGCGCTTGTATTTCAATTAATAGCGGGCGCGTACCTTCCCACATCACCATCACGACCGAACCGGATGAGGCATCTTCCGCACGCTGTAAAAAAATCGCCGAGGGATTATTAACTTCGCGCATGCCCTGCTCGGTCATTGCAAATACACCCAATTCATTCACGGCGCCAAAACGGTTTTTATTGCCGCGCAGAGTGCGGAAGCGGGAGTCGTTATCGCCCTCCAATAAAATGGAGCAGTCGATCATATGCTCCAACACTTTGGGGCCGGCAAGCGAGCCGTCTTTGGTAACGTGGCCTACTAAAATTAATACAGTGCCAGTTTGTTTTGCAAAACGCGTGAGATAAGCGGCGCTTTCACGCACTTGCGAAACTGAGCCAGGTGCGGAAGCAATATCCTCCATGTGCATCACTTGAATGGAGTCGATCACCATCACTTTGGGTGCGACTTTTTGGGCAATCGTGCAAATGCCTTCCACACTGGTTTCACTCAGCATTTGCAATTGATCTGTGGGTAAACCCAAACGTTGTGCGCGCATCGCCACCTGTTGGAGTGACTCTTCGCCAGTGATGTAAAGCGCGGGCATAGTGCGCGCCAAATTACACAGGGTTTGCAGCAACAACGTGGATTTTCCCGCACCCGGATTGCCGCCAATTAACACCACTGAACCCGGCACAAAACCGCCGCCGAGTACACGGTCAAACTCCCCGGCTCCGCTGCTAAAACGCGGCACATCATTGAGGGAAATTTCCGCGAGGGTTTGAATTTTATTGCCGCTGGCACTGCCAGCATAACCTTCAAATTTTGCCGAACGGTTTGCGGGAGTTGGGCCTAAACGCACTTCACTTAAACTATTCCATACACCACACTCAGTGCACTGCCCTTGCCATTTTTTATAATCAGCACCGCAATCGTTGCAGACAAATGCACTTTTGGTTTTTGTGGTCATGAATTATTTTTCCGCATAAGTTAACCCCCTCCCCTAGCCGGGCGCCCATCTCCCCCATATCAGGGGGAGGGGCTATTATCCCCTCCCTTTTAAGCGGGGCGCGTAGCCGGGAGGGTTAGGGTGGGGTTATCGCTTTTCGCTGGTTAATTTTAAATACGCGCCCAAACCGACCAACAATGCAACTGCTGCGAACAACATAAATACCGCAGAATTTAAATGAGTCGCATCGCCGAGCAGGGATTTAAACATCAGCAACAGCGATTCAATCGAGACTGCAATCACAATCGCTGACATAAACCGCGCAATCGTGCGGCGTGTTGAACCTGTGTGGTGAATATCTTTGTGCAGAAGCACTTCCTCTTCGAGAATCGTTTTTCCCAAATCAAAAATCGCCAAACCCAAGGTAACTAAGATAACCGATTGGAACGCCTGGGTTGCGGTATTGGTGTGCTCGTGAATCATGTCAAACAGCGATTGCCCTGCAGAAAATAATAAGAGCATAGAGACCGCGACCAACATGATACCGATAACGCCATAAATGACTTGGAATAATGGGTGCACCACACGACGCAAGCTATCGCCATTCAGAAACGTAATCAATTTTTCCAAATTAAAATTAATCACCAGATAACGGGTTGCATTATTAGCATCAAGAAAACGTTGCACTGCGGAAATCGCCAATTGGTGAGTTGCGCTGGAGAGATAGGGTTGAGTCACGGTTGCAGTGGCTGCGTTATCGCGCGCGAGGGTGTAATAAACACGATTACTGCGGTCGGAGCCAAAACCAGGCTCGCGACGTTTAGGATCAGGCACTGTGGGCGAGGCAGCCGACTCAGTGGTTTGCTCACCTTTTTCATCGAGGCAATAGAGTAATTCCACAAAAGGATAAGATTGGTGTAGGCGCTTAACGACCTCATTCAATTGCTCGTGCGAGGTTTCCAATTTATTGGGTGACAAGGACGTCACAATGGACTCCAGCAAACGTTCAATTTGAGCCTGATACTCATCGTATTTTTTTAGCAGATACAAATAATTGCGCGGGGTCATAATTCACACTCATCAACACGGCGGGTTTTAAAACGGACGGCAGTTTACCCTAATTTACCGGCGGCAATTGCGCCACCGCGAACCCCCTCCTTAAAAATCCTCGCCTAAAAAAATAAACCCCGGCACGCCGGGGTCTAGTAAAAACATTACGGACAAATTGGAAAGATCATTTCGCAGGCAGTTCAATATCACTTGGGGCACCACCACCCACGGTTACTTTCCCACTGTTAAGAACAAAGGTAACCACTTGGGTTTGTAGCTCAGCGGTCACCTGAGGTGCTCCGCCTTCAGGGCGCAGTAAAGACGAATGGCCGCCCGCAGTATGCTTAACATAAAAACGCCCTACGTCGGCCGTCGCCCCTAGACCCAACTGCGTCGTATTAAGTAACGCGGCCATTGCTGAGGTGCCGGCCAAAGGAGCACTGGCTGCACCATTAGGAATTACCGCGTCATTATTGACCTGTTGTACCACCATCGGCACGCCCAATGCAGCCAGGGTTTGCATGTAGTTGACGGGATCACCCGCGTCCATAGCACTCTGTGCAGCGTAGAGGAAACGCTCGTAATTGCTGGTTCCAACATTAACACCGCTCGCGGCCAGACCACCGTTAATCACAGGCGCAAAGGTTGCAGAGTTCACCAGTATCTGTGCGACCTGGGTACCTGCGGCGCTGGCTACAAATCCACGGATTGGATTGAGGTTTGAAGGCAAACCAACCTTGCCGTCATTCGCGATCGCCAATTGGTTCACCGTCGTGAATACACTACCAATGATGCCACCAAGGGATATTCCAACAACATAAACACGATTCACATCCAACCCTGTTGCCACGGATTTTCGAATCTCGGTGTTAACGCCACTGAGACTGGCGTTCAGATTAAGTAGATCCATCACCGCCTGACGATTGTTGTCGCGCGTGTTAGTCAGATTGCCAAGATTAATAAACTGCGCACCTGAACCGTCGGCCGCACCCGGAGCATCAAAATTCATTGCGGCAGGCGCTCCACCGGCACCTGCAACATTGAAATGGCGCTCATGCGGAGCGTTAGCACCATAGAGAGCGGCAAAGGGAATGGATTTACTTTTTTCGACGTTCAATACATTGACGAGTGCACTGTTGGCTGGAATGCCATGAACCGGCAAATCGATCGCGACTGTCGCAATACAACGCCCCGCAAGAGTGTGGCCGAGTGCCAAAACAGAGGCGCGATCACTGGTAATACCGTGTACATAGATAACCGTTGGATAGCCGGTTGCGGCATAAATCTGACCACAATTGGCGGCGCCAGCATAACCAGGCACCCAATTATCCTGCGGCATAGTCACTTGCAAGGGCACTGATTCGTCGCCAGTTTTGGCGGCAAAAGGATAGCGATAGGTGACGTTATAGCTGCCATCTACATCGGCGGGCACCGTCACTCCAAGAGCCCCTGCGAGCGTGAGATCTGGCTTCCAGCTGCGTTTTACATATTCACCAAACGCCAAACCGGTCGCGGCGGTCTGGTAATAAGGCAGTTTGATATAGCCGGTGTAAAGCTTGCCCACATTGGCAACAAGTGCAGGGCTAAAGGTATTGAAATCAATTCCGGTAAGACCTGATATGCCGAGATCGCGCTTTTTCGGAGTAGGCAACAAACCGACAGAATCCAGCGTCACCGCATTGGCCACTGCTGCAGCCGGTGCAGCACCCGCCGCAATTTGGGTACTGGCAACAGCAGCGCGCGGCGATGCCATGGCCACCAACCCCGTCACAGGGTCAGTTGTGGTAAAGGTGTAGGTGAGAACCAACTTTTCTTTTGCCGCCGCCGCCGTCAACTGACCACCACTTACCGCAGACAAAAATCCGCCGGCAAGAGTTTCCCATCCCACAATTGCGTTTCGCACCGGAAGCAAACTGCTCAGGGTTTGATAGCTAGTATCGCGCAGCGAGTTATAAATCCAGGAGCGTGTAAGACTAGCGCCACCCAAATCTTTAACGTCATTGGTGATAAACACTAAATACTTGCTTTTGGCTTTGAGAGGCTTGGTCGGGCGGATACGGATCACGTTATTGGTGCCGCCATCCTGCGACACTACCACCACATCGTAATTTGCAGGGCCCACGACACCAACGATATTAGCGGGGTTCAACGCATCCTTACCGCCGGTATTCAATTCAATCAAAAACACACTTTTGGACGCCAGCGCCGTCGCCGGATTGACGCTGCCACTGATCAAAATATCGAAGAATGCGGAAGTAGAAAATCCATCGAGCTGATTGATAGTCGCGCGCACCGGATCAGTCGCAGCGCCCAAATTGGCAGTGCCATCAGAGGTCGCCGCTGCGGCAAACACCAAATCCGTGTTGAACGGTAAATCAGCCGCAACCGGATCAAAGCGCGGATAGGTACCCACCACGTAAGCATCTGGGCCGGAAGGTGCTGGCGCTTTTTCGGTGCCGCTGCCACCACCACAACCTGACACAGCCAACACAGAAACAGTAAGGGCAGATAAAAATAACAAGCTCAATTTATTGTTCATGATAATTTCCAGAGCAAACTTAGTGGGAACCCTGTAAAAAGTGTAGTCAGTTTTTGCCAATACGCGAGTTTGCAATTGAACGATTTCAACTAGCAATCAATCTTTATTCCGAAAAGTTCGTGCGCCCAAGAAGTTCGACTCTGGTCGCCCGTTAGGACTAGCAAAGGCAATCACTGCTACACAGCTATCTCCGCCAGATTACCCTTTTCTTCCAACCAGTTTTTGCGATCCCCAGCGCGCTTTTTCGCAAGCATCATATCCATGATTTGCATGGTGCCGTCGTCTTCGCCGATGGTGAGCTGCACCAAGCGGCGGGTATCGCGTGCCATAGTAGTTTCGCGCAGCTGCAACGGGTTCATCTCACCTAAACCTTTAAAGCGCTGCACATTGGGTTTGCCTTTTTTATTCTCGGCGGCGATGCGGTTGAGCACACCATTTTTTTCACCTTCGTCGAGCGCGTAATAGACTTCTTTACCGATATCGATGCGATATAAGGGCGGCATGGCCACATACACAAACCCGTTGCGCACCAACACTGGAAAATGTTTTACAAAGAGCGCGCAGAGCAAAGTAGCAATGTGTAAACCATCCGAGTCAGCATCGGCAAGAATGCAAATTTTGTGATAGCGCAACTCGCTCAAATCTTCACTACCGGGGTCCATACCAATTGCGACAGAAATATCGTGCACTTCCTGGCTCGCAAGGATCTCGCCCGAATCTACTTCCCAGGTATTCAGAATTTTTCCACGCAGCGGCATGATCGCTTGAAATTCACGGTCGCGCGCCTGTTTGGCGGAGCCTCCCGCTGAATCCCCTTCTACCAAAAACAATTCACTGCGCGCCGGGTCACCACTGGAACAATCTGCCAACTTTCCTGGCAAGGCTGGGCCTTGGGTTACACGCTTACGCTCAATTTTTTTGCTCGCACGCACACGTTTTTGCGCATTGCTGATACAAAACTCAGCGAGCTTGTCGCCATCGTCCGTGTGTTGATTGAGCCAAAGTGCGAAAGCATCTTTAGTGATACCGGAAACAAATGCGGCTGCTTCACGCGAGGTTAAACGCTCTTTCGTTTGCCCGGAAAATTGCGGGTCAGCGTGTTTGTAGGAGAGCACATAACAGCACGCATTCCATAAATCTTCTGGCGCGAGTTTTATTCCGCGCGGCAATAAACTGCGAAATTCACAATAGTCACGCAAGGCATCGAGTAGACCGGTACGCAAGCCGTTGACGTGGGTTCCACCTTGCGCAGTGGGAATCAGGTTGACGTAACTCTCTTGAATTAATTCGCCGCCTTCCGGCAGCCATTGCAATGCCCAGCTAACGGCTTCTGTTTGGCCGCTGAAATCGCCGACAAAAGGATGCTCAGGTAAGGTGATAAATTCTTGGGTTGCGCCGGCAAGATAATCTTTCAAACCGTCTTCGTAATACCACTCATCTTTTTCACCGGTTTGTTCATCCAAAAAGGTAACGGATAATCCCGGACACAAGACCGCTTTTGCGCGCAGCACATGGCGCATGCGGCTGACTGAAAATTTGTTTGAATCAAAATAAATCGGATTCGGCAAAAAGTGAACGCTGGTACCGGTTTGCCGCTTGGGGCAAGTATCAATAATTTCCAGATCGCTGGCTTTATCGCCATTGGAGAAACCCATCTGATAGACATTGCCGTCGCGCTTGACCGTAACAATTAATTTTTCCGACAGCGCGTTAACAACAGAAACACCCACGCCGTGTAAACCACCGGAGAACTGGTAATTTTTATTGGAAAATTTACCGCCCGCGTGGAGTGTACACAAAATCACTTCCACGCCCGGTTTACCCTGCTCTGGGTGAATATCCACGGGCATGCCACGGCCGTCATCGATCACCGTGACTGACTGATCTTTGTGCAAAATAACATTGATGGTTTTTGCGTGCCCCGCGAGGGCTTCATCCACCGAGTTGTCGATAATTTCCTGCGCAAGATGATTTGGACGCGTGGTTTCGGTGTACATACCGGGGCGTTTTTTTACGGGGTCTAACCCTGTCAGTACTTCAATATCTTCTGCGGAATAATTTGCCATCTTATTTTCTACTTACCCAAAAATATAAAAAAGGCCGAATCATTAAAACAGCCTAGTATCTAAAAAATGTCATGCAATCATTAAGGTAGCGCTCAAAACCCTGAAAGGCGTGATCGCCCCCTTCTTCTATCGTTTGCTTGCATGCGTGGTATTTTTGTACCGCTTGGCGGTAGTCGAGTGTTTCATCGCCTGTTTGCACCAACAGCCAATAATTATTTGAGCGCAGGACGGGTACATCAACAGAAACAATTTCGTCGATGTGCTGTGCGCTTAAGCGGTAGCTATCATCCGTGTGATAACTTTTCAGGTCAACCTCTAAATAGGCTGGCATAAAATCCTGCGGGCGCACGGCAGGATTAATCAGCACCGCACGCAAATTGTATTTTTCCGCAAGCCAGGTCGCCCAAAATCCACCGAGCGAACTTCCCATTAAGTACACCGGCTCGGGTAAGTATCGCTCAACCAGCGACTCAAGCAGTAATTGGGTATCCGCCGGATATGGCGTTAACTGGGGGCAGATAAACTCTATTTCAGGATGCGCAACCGCTAACCATTGCGCGGTTTGCTGTGCTTTAAACGAGAGGGGTGAGCTGAGAAAACCGTGGACGTACAGCAGCGCAGCCATGAACGATCAATAACCCGCGGATTTGTAATCGATCACGTATTGCTTGTTGGTCACGCGCGCGATGCCAGTGAAAAAGGTTCCATCATCATTGAGGTCAAACCAACGATACCCAGGCATGAGTGTATCCACCGTAAAATCATCGCACAGGGGTTTAAATTGCACGCAGGTAGACGGAGTCGCGACCAGAGTGACGCCATTACGCTGCTGCTGGAACTCTTGATGCACATGCCCCCAGGTAATCAACTTCACTTGAGGGTGTTCATCGATTAATTGGAAAAAGGTATCTGCATTGCGCACGACATACTGGTCGATCCACACACTACCAACCGGAACAGGTTGATGGTGCAAAGCAACAATCGTGTGCTTATCGGGATGACTTTCAAGGACATGGGCAAGAAAATCCAACTCACTCGCTGCAAGCTGGCCATAGACCTGACCGGGCACACTGGAATCCAACAATACCAAGACCCAATTACCCAAGACCACCAATCGCCCCTTGATTCCCAACGCATCTTGCTCCGATGCCATGATCTCGGCTGAATCATGATTGCCAGCGAGCCAGCTGAGAGGTTGGGTGAAATAACGGCGGATAGAATGGGCAAAACGCCGGTAGCAATCAACATGGCCTGCGCTCGCAACATCGCCGGTGCAGACTAAATGATCAAAGCGCGGCTCTGCCTCCTGGATAAGCTGCAGCACATCCTCAAGGCTCTGGTCGGTATTTAACCCCAAAAGGGTTTCGCTCTGCTGCGGCCCCAAATGGCAATCGGTTATTTGAATCAGACGCACTGGCGGCTCTCGTCCCTCGATACTCGGGTTCTGTAATTGGTTGGCAGACTCGGTTCCACTCACGCTTCGGTGCGAACTTAAGTGTCAAAATGGATAAGTTTCAACCGCAACGATATACGCTAATCAGGGTTTTCGCCACCCTAGACCTATTGAAAAAGCGGCATTTGCGGCCAAGAAGTGTAAATTTTGTGAGGAAGTTAAGAATTGCTGCAAGAGGCGTTACAAACATCACCTAGTTCAATTCCGCAGTAACATCTTCGTGAATCAAACGCCAGAAGCTATGGGAGATGTGGCTCTAATCAAAACGAAAAGACCCATCAAGACTGTGGCCGTGCTCCAAGCACAAGTTTAACCATTCACCAAGAAAACAGTTGAGTTGATACTTTTCATCACTGTGGTACATGGACTGGTTAGGGTATTCATAGCGGGGGCGCAAACGCTTATGCCCCTCCCATGCGAGTACCTCTGCCAATTTTGCATCGTGATACATA